>NZ_CP136964.1:1200000-1500000 GCF_002871345.2 Nosocomiicoccus massiliensis
ATTGCACTCGATCATATCGATGAAATCATCGCTTTAATTCGTGCGTCAGAAACAGATGAAGAAGCTAAATTAGGCTTAATGGAGCAATTTAGTTTATCTGAAAAGCAAGCACAAGCGATATTAGATATGAGATTACGTCGCCTTACAGGTTTAGAGCGCGACAAAATCCAATCAGAGTACGATGAGCTTATGAAAACTATCGAATCACTTCAAGCGATTTTAGATTCTGAAGATAAACTGTTAGAGCTTATCCGTAAAGAATTAATTGAAATTCGCGATAAATATGGTGATGAGCGCCGTACAGAAATCACTGCAGGCGCAATAGATATCGAAGATGAGGATTTAATTCCAGAAGAACAAATCGTCGTCACGTTATCTCATAAAAACTATATTAAACGTCTCCCAGCTGACACGTATCGCGCACAAAAACGCGGTGGACGCGGTATTCAAGGTATGAATACGGTGGAAGATGACTTCGTTGAAAAAATCGTAGCGATGTCGACACACGATTATTTATTATTCTTTACGAATAAAGGTCGTGTATACCGACTCAAAGGATACGAAGTTGCGGAATTATCGCGTCAATCTAAAGGTATTCCAATCGTTAATATGATTGAAGTCGATAAAGACGAAAAAATCACGACGATGTTATCGGTTAAAGATAAAGACGGAGATACGGATGGCTATCACCTACTATTCGTTACGCGTAATGGTCTTGTGAAACGTACGAAACTATCAGAATTTAACCGTATTAATCGTAACGGTAAAATCGCAATTACGTTTAGAGATAACGATGAATTACTCGCAGTTCGTCTTACAGACGGTCAATCAGAAGTAATCATTGGATCTAAACAAGGACAACTCATTCGTTTCGATGAAAACGACGTTCGTTCTATGGGACGTACGGCAGCAGGTGTACTTGGAATGCGTCTACGTGAAGGTGATGAAGTCGTTGGAATTGATATATTAAAAGAAAATCAACACGTGTTAGTCGTGACAAATAAAGGTTACGGTAAACAGACGATTGAAAGTGCGTATCGTCAAACGAAACGTGGCGGTCTCGGAGTTAAAACGATTTACTTAACTGAAAAAATCGGAGAACTCGAGTCTATCGCTGCGGTTGACGGAAACGAAGATTTAATGGTCGTTACAAATCGTGGTGTCATTATTCGATTCGCGATTAGTGATGTATCGATTACGGGACGTAGTACTCAAGGTGTTCGTCTAATGCGCTTAGATGACTCTAACAACGTTGTTACTGTAGCGGTTGTTAAAGATGTTGAAGCGGATATTGAAGACGAAGTAGAAAATACCGAAGAATAAATTAAAAGTTGGAGATTTTCTCCAACTTTTTTTGATTTTAAAAAATGTAAACGTTATACTGTTGTTAAATTCAGAGTTTTAAGGAGGAATTGAGTTGGTAGTTTTAAAATTAGATGGAAGCGCTTTAGAAATTAAGGATATTAAATCATTTTTACAACATGAAAATTCTAAAATTGAAGTGACCGAAGACGCGTATAAAAGAGTTCATGCATCAAGACAAATCGTTGAAAACATCATCGATAATGAACGTACAATTTACGGGATTACAACAGGTTTTGGACTGTTTAGTGACGTCTTAATTTCAAAAGAAAAAACATCACAGCTTCAAACAAATCTTATTCGCTCTCATGCGGTTGGTGTTGGAAATTATTTAAGTGAAAATACTGCACTACTCATGATGGTATTACGTTTAAATACAATGTTAAAAGGACATTCAGGCGTGAGAACAATTCTCGTCGATCAGTTAAAAACATTTATTAACGAAAGAATTATTCCAGCCATTCCAGAACAAGGTTCTTTAGGTGCTTCAGGAGATCTCGCACCGTTATCTCATATGGCACTTCCACTAACTGGTGAAGGTGAAGTGTTAAAAGACGGTAAAGTGACTCCGACTATTGAAGTGTTAAAAGAAAAACAAATCGAACCAATTGAACTTGCTGCAAAAGAAGGTCTCGCTTTAATTAACGGTACACAAGCGATGACAGCAGTTGGTGTCATTACATATATCGAAGCAGAAAAGCTGATGGAAGATAGTTTATGGATTTCATCTTTAACACATCAAAGTTTACATGGTATTACAGACGCATACGATGAAAAAATTCACATTGCACGTGGATACGATGAGCAAATTTACGTTGCGAAAAAAATGAGAGAGTATTTAAAAGACTCAAAACTGACTACACATCAAGGTGAATTACGTGTACAAGATGCATACTCACTTCGTTGTATTCCACAAGTGCACGGCGCAAGTTTCCAAACGTTAAAATATGTAAAAGAAAAGTTAGAAATTGAAATGAACGCTGCAAATGATAACCCATTAATATTTAGTGAAAACGAAGTCTACTCTGGTGGAAACTTCCACGGACAACCGATCGCTATCGCGATGGATTTATTAAAAATCGGTGTTGCAGAAATTGCAAATATTTCAGAAAGACGCATCGAGCGATTAGTAAACCCAGATTTAAACGACGGATTACCAGCATTTTTAAGTCCAGAAGATGGACTACAGTCAGGTGCAATGATTTTACAATATATGGCGGCAAGTTTAGTTTCTGAAAACAAAACACTCGCACATCCAGCATCTGTTGATTCAATACCGTCTAGTGGAAACCAAGAAGATCACGTTTCTATGGGAACAATTGGTGCTAGACACGCTAGAGACATCGTGGAAAACGTTCGAAACGTCCTTGCAACTGAGTTGTTCATCGCACTAAGTGCTGTAGAAATTCGTGGTGTGGACAAACTATCACCAAAAACGAAAGAGAAATTTGACGAATATAGAAAAGTTGCGGCGTTTATCGACCAAGACCGTAAATTCTCAGATGATATCAAACAACTATCACTCGCATTACGTGCTATTCAAAGTATTTAATCGGTCTTTTTTTTATGTCATGAACTATTTTAATTTTCAAGGAGTGTTAAATTATGTCAAGAAATATTCGAGCTAAAAAAGGTTTAGAAATTGAGTGTAAAGGATGGGAACAAGAAGCAGCTTTACGTATGTTATATAACAACTTAGATCCTGAGGTTGCTGAGCATCCAGAGAATTTAGTCGTATACGGGGGTATCGGTAAAGCAGCGCGTAACTGGGAAGCATTTGATGCGATTGTCGATACGTTAAGAAATCTTGAAGACGATGAAACGATGCTCGTTCAGTCTGGTAAACCTGTTGCGGTTTTTAAGACGCATGACGAGGCACCACGCGTACTTTTATCTAACTCAGTACTCGTACCTAAGTGGGCAAATTGGGAACACTTTAATGAGCTCGATAAAAAAGGGTTAATGATGTACGGCCAGATGACGGCTGGTTCATGGATTTATATCGGGTCTCAAGGAATCGTTCAAGGGACATACGAATCATTTGCAGAGCTTGCGAACCAGCACTACGGTGGTAGTTTAAAAGGAACGATTACGTTAACTGCTGGACTTGGTGGTATGGGTGGTGCACAACCTCTCGCGGTATCGTTTTGTGATGGTGTGTCGATTACTGTTGAGGTCGACAAATCTCGAATTGAAAAACGAATTGAGACTGGATACTGTGACGTTATGATTGAAGACTTAGACGAAGCATTAAAAGTCGCTGAAGAAGCGAGAGATGAAGGACGTAATTTATCGATTGGATTATTAGGAAACGCTGCAGAAATTTTACCTAAAATTCTAAATAGCGATACGAAAATCGACGTCGTTACTGACCAAACGAGTGCGCATGACCCGTTAAACGGTTATGTACCTGAAGGATACTCGTTAGAAGAAGCAAAAAAACTACGCGAAGAAAATCCTGAAAAGTATGTTGAGTTATCTACAGCCTCTATGGCAAAACACGTTGAAGCGATGCTCGGATTTAAAGAAAAAGGCGCAGTTGTTTTCGATTATGGAAACAATATTCGACAAGTTGCGTATGATTACGGTGTAAAAAATGCATTTGACTTTGGAGGATTCGTGCCACTATTCATTCGTCCATTATTCTGTGAAGGTAAAGGACCATTTAGATTTGCGGCGTTATCTGGAGACCCTAAAGATATCGAAGCGGCAGATAAAAAAATGCGTGAATTATTCCCAGATAATGACAAGTTAATTCGTTGGTTAGATATGGCTGAAGAACGTATTCACTTCCAAGGATTACCATCACGTATCGCTTGGTTAGGATACGGTGAACGTGCGAAAATGGGGTTAGCATTAAACGAAATGGTTCGTACAGGAGAAATTAGCGCACCAATCGTTATTGGACGTGACCATCTAGACTCTGGTTCAGTTGCAAGTCCTAACCGTGAAACTGAGTCGATGAAAGACGGAAGTGACGCAGTTGGTGACTGGGCAGTATTAAACGCGTTAGTGAACACGGCAGCAGGAGGATCATGGATTTCATTCCACCACGGTGGTGGTGTTGGTATGGGATACTCATTACATGCAGGAATGGTCGTCGTTGCAGATGGAACAGACAGAGCAGCGAGACGATTAGAAAGAGTATTAACTACAGATCCGGGTATGGGAGTAGTAAGACATGTTGACGCTGGATATGATATAGCAATCGAAACAGCGAAAAAATACAACATGAATATACCAATGTTAAAGGAGAATAAATAATGTCGACAACAATTATTAAAAATATTGGTGAGTTAGTATTACCAAAGAAATCAACACGTGCATTAAAAGGAAAAGAGATGGACGAGTTATTAATCGTGAAAGACGGTATGGTCGTCATTGAAGACGGTAAAGTCATCTATAGTGGTGAAAAGACAGATGATTATACAGCAGATCAAGAAATTGATGCTGAAGGAAAGCTTGTCACACCTGCTCTAGTCGACCCTCATACACACGTCGTTCATGGTGGATCACGTGAGCACGAGTTAGCGTTAAAAATTCAGGGTGTCGATTATTTAGAGATTTTAGAACAAGGTGGCGGTATTTTAAATACTGTTGAAGCGACTAAAAAAGCATCGTTTGATGAGTTGTTAGAAAAAGCATCGAAAAACATTATCCGTATGATTCAGCACGGTGTATTAACAGTAGAATCAAAAAGTGGATATGGTCTCGATTTAGAAAATGAATTAAAACAATTAAAAGTATCACACGCACTTGAAGAAAAGTTTCCAATCACAATGAAACATACGTACTTAGGTCCACACGCAGTACCTAAAGGCCGAGAAAACGAAGAATTTTTACAAGAGATGACAGATTTACTTCAAAACGATGAAATTAAAAAGCTATCTGATTTTGCAGATATATTTACTGAAACAGGAGTTTTCAGCGTTGAGGAGTCAAGACGTTATATGGAAGCAGCTAAAGAAGCGGGATACGATTTAAAAATCCATGCAGATGAAATCGATCCACTCGGTGGTTTAGGTCTCGCTATCGAACAAGGTGCAGTCAGTGCAGATCATTTAGTCGCCGCTTCAGATAAAGACAAAAAAGCATTGAAAGATAGCGACACAATCGCTGTACTTCTACCAGGTACAACGTTCTATTTAGGAAAAGACGATTATGCTGATGCACGTGGAATGATTGATAACGGTGGAGCTGTAGCTCTCGCGACGGACTTTAACCCTGGAAGCTGTGTGACAGATAACTTACAAATGATTATGACAATCGGTGCAATCAAACTTAGAATGACACCAAAAGAAGTATGGAACGCAGTAACAGTAAACGCAGCACACGCAATTAAAACAGATCGTGGTACGTTAGATGCTGGAGATGATGCGAACCTCGTCATTTGGAACGCACCAAACCACGAATACGTACCGTATCATTATGGTGTAAACCATGCATCAAAAGTAATTGCTAATGGTCAAGTCGTTTTTGAGCAACCTGGACTTAACCTATAGTCATTATTGAAAATAACGAAGAAAATTATTATAATAAAAGTAATCAAATAACATTTACTTGTGAGATGCAGTAACATTCGCCCTACTTTTAGAGAGACTATGGTTGGTGAGAATAGTTAGTAAGCGATGTGAATTTCTATCTCTATTACAGCAAGTAAACGAAGTTCACTTCGTTTTAAAATGAGATGCATACGTTAAACGTATGTAATTAGGGTGGCAACGCGTATATAACCACGTCCCTTTTGTATATTGGGGCGTGGTTTTTTGTATCTACAAGTAAATTTAGGAGGAAAATAAATGTTAGATATTAAGTTTATTCGTAACAACACAGACATTGTAAAAGACAAAACAAAAAAACGTGAAATGGATCCAGTCGTTATCGATGAGATTATTGAGTACGATGAAAAACGCCGTACGTTATTAAAAGAAACGGAAGAGTTAAAAGCAGAACGTAATACCGTATCTCAAAACATCGCAGAAAAAAAGCGTAACAAAGAAGATGCAGATGCGGATATTCAAGCAATGCAAGAAGTCGGTAAACGTATTTCTGAAATCGATAATGAGTTAAAAGAAGTCGAATACGAATTACACTATCGTTTAGACCGTGTTCCAAATTTAATTGACGATGAAGTACCTGTTGGTAAAGATGACTCAGAAAACGTTGAAGTACGTCGTACAGGTGAACAGAAAACATTTGACTTTGAACCAAAAGCGCATTGGGAACTTCTTGAAGAGCTTAAAATGGCTGATTTTGAACGTGCATCAAAAGTATCAGGCTCACGTTTTGTATATTTAACAGGTGAAGGTGCACGTTTAGAGCGTGCATTAATTAACTTTATGTTAGATGTCCATAGAGAAAATGGTTATAAAGAAATGATGACACCACAAATCGTTCGTGGAGACGCAATGTACGGAACAGGACAGTTGCCAAAATTCGAAGAGGATTTATTTAAAATTCAAGACGAATCAATGTACACTATTCCAACTTCAGAAGTAACATTAACAAACTATTTTGCGAATGAAATCTTACAAAGTGAAGATGTGCCGACAAAGTTTGCAGCAGCTACAGCATGTTTCCGTAGTGAAGCGGGTTCAGCTGGTCGTGATACGAGAGGACTTATCCGACTTCACCAATTTAATAAAGTTGAAATGATGCGCTTTGAAAAGCCAGAAGATTCATTTGAAGTGTTAGAAGAAATGACACGTCATGCTGAAAATATTTTAAACTTATTAGAAATCCCACACCGCACAGTTATTTTATGTACGGGTGATATCGGATTTGGTTCAGCAAAAACGTATGACGTTGAAGTTTGGTTACCACAATACGGTGACTACAGAGAAATTAGCTCAATTTCAAATATGACAGATTTCCAAGCACGCCGTGCAAACATCCGCTTCAAGCGTGACAAAGATTCAAAACCTGAATATGTACACACGTTAAACGGAAGTGGTTTAGCTGTTGGACGTACGATGGCAGCAATTATTGAAAATTATCAAAATGAAGATGGAACGGTAACTATCCCAGAGGTACTAAGACCGTACATGGGTGGTCAATCTATCATCGAAAAGGTATAATAATATTATTGAATGCTCCTATTTCATAGGAGCATATTTTTATAAGCTTAGGGTGTGTAATTTTGAAACAAGATATACCTTATTTAAAAGTCGTATCAGCAATCGCTGTGAGTTTAATATTATTTTTACTAACCGACTTTACATTTATACTCGGATTTTTACTCGTTCCGTTTGTCATCTATTTATTATTAGATATTAAGTTCAAATCTGATCGTACATTCTTTATAACGGTTTTCATCATATGGATTCCAACACTATACGGATTTTCAATACTATCATTTGTGATGTTTATCGTTATCGTGTGTTCAGTCTTATTACTTGAAGGTACGTTGAAGCAACGTTTCACACAAGAAGTTACACTTACATATTTAACGTTTTTAATGGGTATACTATCGTTATCTAGTGTGCTTATTCTTCAAGCATTTAAGGTAATACCATCTTTTGGAAATATAGAGTCACGAATGATTGCGTGGTACACAGAACAATTAAATGACGTATCGAGCATTACCGGTCAAACATTTGATACAGAAATGATTATTCAATCTGTAAAAGGATTTTTCACATTAATTCCATCACAATTTTTTGTAGTGAGTTTTGTGATTGCACTCTATACGGTACTAATGATTCGAGTATTAGTCACAGACAAATCTCAACTTTGGACATATGTACCATTTAGTAAATGGGTTTTCCCGAGAAATATCGCTTATATTTATTTTGGATTTATGATCTTAACGCTATTTCAAAATACGTTAGGTGATGCAGTTTATGCGATTGTCATGAACTCAATGGTAATTTTAGAGTGGATTATATACATACATGGTTTAGCATTTGTTTTATACTTTTTAAAACATAAAGAACTTAACATTGTATGGATTGTACTCATTATGATTGTTTCAGTCATTCTTAAACCAATTACATTATTTGTTGGATTTATAGATATGTTATTTAGATTTAGACGACGTATTGAGACAGGGGGGAAATAGCACATGTTTAAAGTACTCGATAAAAAACTCATACTCATTCCGTTTAGTATTATTCTTTTACACATCGTGATATTGAGTACATTTATATTTATCAACCACTTTAGTTTTGGAGTACTGAGTTTCTTAGTAAGTGGGATTTTATTAGCGCTCGTATATATATACGCTAATCGTTGGCTAACATTATCAGAAAAAAATTTAAGAGTGTTAGCAGATGATATCGCAAAAGGAAAAGAGTACACGGCAGACCATATGCCAGTCGGTATGATTATGATCAATGATGACGACGAAATTATATGGATGAACGCCTACATGGAAGAAGAGATGCCAGAAGAACTGTACAACGAACCGATTAACACCGTATTTCCGAATTTGTTAACGATGATTAAAACAAACAATCTAACTCAGACGGAAACAGTCTATGAAGATAAGTCATACAAAGTTTTTTATGAAGAAGAGTTATCGATGCTTCATTTTATTGATATTACAAATGAAAAGAAATTAAGAAAAAAACTCGATGATAGAAAACCTGTAATTGGTATTTTATTTCTAGATAACTATGATGATGTCACTCAAAACATGACGGAAAACTTAAAAAGTGAGTTAAATAACCTCATTATGTCAACGATTAACGAATGGGCTGAAGAACACCATGTGTACATTCGTAGATTTTCAAATGACCGTTTTATGATTGTTATGGAAAATATCAGTCTTGAAGCGGTCGAGGACACACGTTTTCAACTACTCGATAAAGTGCGTGAATCTACTCAAGAAATGGGCGCACAGGTTACGTTATCTATCGGTCTTGGTGAAGGATCGACAGATTACATTGAAATCGGACAACTCGCACAATCTGCGTTAGACTTAGCGCTCGGACGCGGTGGTGACCAAGTAGCAATTAAAGCAGTGAACGGTTCAGCACGTTTTTATGGTGGTAAAACAGATCCGATGGAAAAACGTACACGCGTAAAAGCTCGTGTTATGGCGCATGCCCTACGTGACTTGTTACTTGAAGGTGAAAATGTCTTAATTATGGGGCATAAAAATCCTGACGTCGACTCAATCGGTGCGAGTATTGGTGTTGCGAAAATCGCAAAATCAAACGGAATCGATGCACATATTGTATTAAATGAGTCAGACTTAGACGATACGTTAACACGTATGATGAACGAAGTACGTGACCACGAACATATATATGAAACATTTATTTCATCAGAAGATGCATTTGACTTAATGACGCCAGGCACGACAGTCGTCGTCGTTGATACGCATCGACCATCGATGGTGCTCGATACCGATATTTTAAATAAAGCAACGCGTAAAGTTGTTATCGACCACCATAGACGTGCGGATGAAATGATTTCTAACCCACTACTTGTGTACATGGAACCATATGCATCTAGTGCATGTGAACTTGTCGCAGAGCTACTTGAGTATCAGTATCAAGAACATAAAATGTCACGTTTAGAAGCGACGATTATGTTGACGGGTATTATCGTCGATACGAGAAACTATACGTTACGTACAGGTAGTCGTACGTTTGATGCAGCGAGTTACTTACGTTCAAACGGTGCTGACCCAGTACTCGCTCAGACGTTCTTAAAAGATGATATCGATACGTTTATCGCACGTAGTGATCTCATAAAATCTGCTGAGATAGACTCTGATGGTATTGCGATCGTTAAAGCAGACCAAACGATGACATATCATCCAGTCACTGTCGCACAAGCAGCTGACTCTCTACTTCAAATTGAAGGTGTACGTGCATCGTTTGTTATTGCGACACGGGAAGATGATTCAATTGGAATTTCTGCACGATCTTTAGGAGATATTAATGTACAAATTATTATGGAAGAGCTCGGCGGCGGTGGGCATTTAACAAACGCTGCAACGAGACGTACAGATGTGACGATGGACGAGTTATATGACGAGTTAAAACATGTCATAGACCAAATGAAAGATATTAGGAGTGAAGAAGAATGAAAGTCATTCTATTAAAAGATGTTAAGAATATCGGTAAAGCAGGAGAAGTAAAAGAAGTTGCTGCAGGTTATGCACAAAACTTTTTATTTAAAAAAGGACTTGCAGAAGAAGCTACTCCAGCTAACTTAAAAAAATTAGAAGCTCAACAAGAACAAAAACGTGAAGCAGCACGTGAAGAGCTTGAGGACGCAAAAGCGTTAAAGGAAAAATTAGAACAGTTAGAAGTTACGATTAAAATGAAATCTGGTGAAGATGGTCGTCTATTCGGTTCAGTGAGTTCTAAACAAGTCATTGAAGCGTATAAAAAAGAACATGACATTAAACTCGACCGTAGAAAATTAGATATGCCTGAACCGCTAAAAGCACTTGGATATCATAAAGTAGATGTGAAGTTACATCAAGAAGTTACTGCAGTACTTAAAATTCACGTCGTAGAACAGTAAGAGGTGTCGTCATGGAAAATAACAATCATTTTCCGCGTCAAATGCCACATAGTACCGATGCAGAACAAGCACTACTCGGTGCGGTTTTAATAAATCCAGAGATTATGATAGACGTCGAGACGACGTTAGAAATCGATGATTTTTATGAACGCGCACACCAACTCATTTATAGTAGTATGCTCGAGGTAAATCAAGCGAATAAAAAGATTAGCCCACTACTACTCATGGAACACTTTAAAGTAAAAAATATAGTCAATGATGTCGGTGGATTATCGTATTTAACAAATTTATTTGAAATGTCACCGACGTCATCCAATTGGGAAGAATATGCAGATATTATACGTAAAAATTCGTTGAGACGTGTTCTAATTCGAAAAGCAGAGCGTCTATCATTAGATAGTTTCAACCCTGAGACTAATGTCGAGGAATTAATTGCTGAAGCAGAAAAATCGATGATGGATATCGAAAAAGACCGTAGACGTGACGGATTTAAAACGATGAGAGATGTCGTTTACGATATTTTCACAGAAATCGATGAATACTCTAAACTCGATAACAAAGGTATTACAGGGATACCAACAGGTTATCGACAACTCGATAAAATGACGAGTGGTCTACAACCGAATGATCTAATCATTCTCGCAGCGCGTCCGTCGATGGGTAAAACAGCTTTTGCATTAAACATTGCAGAAAACGTAGGAATGTCTAGCACTAATAAAAATACAGTCGCAATATTCTCACTCGAAATGGGTGCAGAACAACTCGCGACACGTATGATTTCAAGTGTTGGACATATCGATTCATCGAGTTTAAGAAATAGACAGCTCAACCAAGAAGAATGGGACAACTTAGCACACGTTACTGGTAAATTATCAGATACAAATATTTTCATAGATGATACACCAGGTATACGTGTAAATGAGATTCGTTCAAAGTGTATTAAGCTAAAAGCACAACACGGTCTCGATTTAATTATTATCGACTACTTACAACTAATTCAAGGATCTAGTCGAAGAAATAGTGAAAATAGACAACAAGAAGTATCTGAAATTTCACGTATGTTAAAAGCTCTGGCACGTGAAATGGAATGTCCAGTCATTGCATTGTCTCAGCTCTCACGTAGTGTTGAATCTAGGCAAGATAAACGTCCGATGATGAGTGACTTACGTGAATCTGGATCGATTGAGCAAGATGCGGACATCGTTGCATTTTTATATCGTGATGATTATTACAATCGCGGTGAAGGTGAAGACGATGAAGGCGCACAAAGTACTCAAGATGAAATAGAAATCATCATTGCAAAACATCGTAACGGACCGACTGGAACAGTTAAATTAATGTTTAATAAACAACATAGTAACTTTATAGATCTTGCGGTTCAAGAATTTGAAGATGGATACATCCCACCGGGGAGCTAACATTAAAGCACTTCTAAACGTTTAGAAGTGCTTATTTTAATTGATTTTAGCCGTATTTAGTGATAAAGTATAATACGGTTAAATTAGACTTAATGGAGGCTTTTTTTATGTCTGGAACAGTAGTAGTCGGAACACAATGGGGAGACGAAGGTAAAGGTAAAATTACAGACTTTTTAGCTGAAGAAGCAAAAGTCATCGCTCGTTTCTCTGGAGGAAATAACGCGGGTCACACGATTCAATTTGGTGGAGAAACATACAAATTACATTTAGTACCGTCTGGAATTTTTGCAGATGATAAAATCGCATTAATCGGTAACGGTGTTGTAATTGATCCACTATCACTTATTAAAGAGCTCGACGGTTTAGAAGCACGTGGTATTAACGTTGATAACTTAAGAATTTCAAACCGTGCAAATGTCGTCCTACCCTACCATATCGCTCAAGATGAATTAGAAGAAGAAGCACGTGGTGACAATAAGATTGGTACGACAAAAAGAGGAATCGGACCATGTTACGTAGACAAAGTTCAACGTATTGGAATTCGTATGGCTGATTTAGTGAACGATGAAGTGTTTAAAAAACGCCTCAAAGAAAATATTGAATATAAAAACCATTATTTAAAATCACTCTTCAATCACGAAGGATTTGAATTTGAAGAAATTTATGACACATATAAAAAAGCAGCTGATCGCTTACGTCCATATGTATGTGACACAGCAAAAATTTTAGACGATTCATTTAAAGCAAATGAACGTGTATTATTTGAAGGTGCTCAAGGTGTTATGTTAGACATCGACCACGGTACATACCCATTCGTCACGTCATCAAATCCAATCGCAGGTAACGTAACAGTTGGTTGTGGTGTTGGACCGACATTCATTAAACATATTATCGGCGTATGTAAAGCATATACGTCACGTGTTGGAGATGGTCCATTCCCTACTGAGCTATTCGACGAAGATGGTCATCATATTCGTGAAATTGGTCGTGAATACGGTACGACAACAGGACGCCCAAGACGTGTCGGTTGGTTTGACTCAGTTGTAGTACGTCACTCACGCCGTGTAAGTGGGATTACAGACTTATCACTAAACTCAATTGACGTATTAAGTGGATTAGATACTGTTAAAATTTGTGTTGCTTATGAAATCGATGGAAAAGAAATTACAGAGTATCCTGCAACACTTGAAGAATTACAAAAAGCAAAACCAATCTATAAAGAATGTCCAGGTTGGAAAGAAGATATTACAGGAGTACGTCGTTTAGAAGATTTACCTGAGAACGCACTAAACTACTTAAAAGAAATCGAACGTCTATGTGGTGTTCAAATTTCAATATTCTCAGTAGGACCAGACAGAGAACAGACAAACCTACTCTCAGATTTATGGGAGTAATATTTAAAGGCTATCTCAAAACGAGATAGCCCTTTTCTTATTCATACCAAATTTTTCAATAAAAAATCTAATCAAAAGATTAATTAGAAAAAAACTTTTAAAAATATTCAAAAAAACCTTGCTTTAAATTACCACCATGCTATAATAAGTCTTGTGTTCAGATAACTGGCCCCTTGGTCAAGCGGTTAAGACACCGCCCTTTCACGGCGGTAACACGGGTTCGAGTCCCGTAGGGGTCATTTTTATTTTGTTTACTTATCTGAATTGGTCCCGTGGTGTAGCGGTTAACATGCCTGCCTGTCACGCAGGAGATCGCGGGTTCGATTCCCGTCGGGACCGTAAGTATCCTCTAGTGAAATATCGCTAGAGGATTTTTTATGGAATTTTATATTATTAGAATAGTCTGAAAAAATTATTATTACTATTGACAATTTATAGTTAAAATGATTAAGATGAAAGAAATTCAAAAAGAACGCGGACTTGCGTATCTATTTATCGCGCATGATTTATCGATGGTTAAATACATTTCAGATAGAATTGCAGTGATGTATAAAGGTAAGCTACTAGAAATTGGTGAAGCGGATGACTTATATCAAAATCCAGTTCATCCATACACGAAGTCCCTACTTTCGGCTGTACCACAGCCAGACCCTGAAAGTGAGAAAGAACGTCAACGTATTCCATATACACCGACAGAATACAGCGAATCCGACGAAGAAGATTTGATGCTGAGAGACCTCGGTAACGGTCATTTCGTTTACTGTACAACAAAAGAATTTGAAGCATGGTCAAAAGAGTATCCCACAGTTTAATACTGTGGGATTTTTCGTGGTATAATTTATAGTTATAGTATAATAATATGTACATAAATATTTTAGAAATAGAGATATATTATTTTCTCTAGAACGGGGGAAAACAATGCCAGCTAAAATAGTTGTAGTTGATGATGAAAAGCCAATCGCAGAGATTTTAGAATTTAACTTACAAAAAGAAGGTTACGAAGTTTTAATTGCGCACGAAGGTAACGAAGCCCTTGAACTAATATTGGAAGAAGTACCAGATCTTATTTTGCTCGATATTATGTTACCGGGTAAAGATGGTATGGATATTTGTAAAGAAGTACGTAAATATCATGATATGCCGATTATTATGTTAACAGCAAAAGATGACGAAATCGACAAAGTACTCGGTTTAGAACTTGGTGCGGATGATTACGTTACGAAGCCATTTTCAGCACGTGAATTAATTGCACGTGTTAAGGCAAACTTACGCCGTAAAACACCGTCAACTGAAGAGGCTAAAAAAGATGAAAACATCATCACAAATCGTGAGATTACGATTGATCTAGATGCATATCTTGTTAAAAAGAATGATGTTGAAGTCGAACTTACACAACGTGAATTTGAGTTATTAAAATATTTAGCACAGTATCCAGGGCAAGTGATGACACGTGAACATTTACTTGAAACAGTTTGGGGTTATGACTACTTCGGAGATGTACGTACTGTAGACGTAACAATCCGTCGTTTAAGAGAGAAAATTGAAACAGATTCTAGTCATCCAGAGTACATTTTAACACGCCGTGGTGTCGGATACTTTTTAAAAGGTGACGACTAAATGCTGAACTATTGGCGTCGAAACATTCAATCTCTTCAAGTTAAACTCGTCGTTATATACGTTTTATTAATCATTATCGGTATGCAAATTATCGGATTATATTTTACAAACGTATTAGAAAGAGATTTAACAGAAAACTTTAAAAGTAACATCGAGTCACAAATTGACTTAATCGAAACGCGTATCGTCGAGCTCGATAGCGAACATGAAAACAATCGTAATAAATTTCAGCAAGAAGTACAAAAAGTGATCGATGATTATGGTAATCGTTCAGATGTTAATGAAATTCGATACGTAAACTCCGATCAAATACTTCTTGCAACGAGCAAGATTTCTAACGAATCGACGTTAAACTCTCGAGTGAACATAAAAGAGTTAAACGAAGCGTTAGAAACCGGCACTCAAAATGATGATATATTCGTAAGTAAAGCGGATGATAACAAACGTATGTGGATTGTGAACTCTCCTGTTATTGCACACGATAAAGTAATTGGAAGTCTATACGTTGCATCAAACATCGAGAACGTATATTCGCAACTCGAAAAAATTAACAATACATTTATTATCGCAACTGCGATATCACTCATTATTACGACAGTGCTCGGTATATTTGTTGCACGTACGATTACAAAACCGATTATTAGTATGAGAAACCAAGCACTTCTCATGTCTGAGGGTAACTATACGTCTCGCGTACAAATATATAGTGATGATGAAATTGGTCAACTTGCTGAATCGTTCAATATCTTGTCTAAACGCGTTCAAGAAGCACAAGCGAATACTGAAAGTGAGAAGAACCGACTAGACTCTGTTATCACACATATGTCAGACGGTATTATTTCATCTGACAGACGCGGTGGAATACGTCTCGCAAACGACACAGCGTTATATATGTTAGATGTTAAGTACGAGGATATTTTAAATAAAAATATGATTACAGAACTCGGACTTGAAGACGAGCTCGAATTATCCGATATACTAGATGATCGTGATACGTCTCATTTAATATTTTTAGAATCTAAAGAAGGTAACCGCATCGTCCGTGTGAACTTTAGTGCTATCGTTAAAGATACTGGATTTGTCAGTGGATTTATCGCTGTAATGCATGACGTTACAGAACAAGAAGAATTCGAAAGAGAGCGTCGAGAATTCGTTGCGAACGTATCTCACGAGCTTCGTACCCCACTCACTTCGATGCATAGTTATATCGAAGCTTTAGAAGACGGTGCATGGCAAGATGACGAAATCGCGCCACGATTTTTAAAAGTTACACGTGAAGAAACAGAGCGTATGTCCCGACTCGTTGAAGACTTACTTCAACTTTCACGTATGGACAGTGAAGTCGAAGAAATCAATAAAGAAGTTGTGAACTTTAATATGTTCTTAGAAAATATTATCGAGCGATTCACAGTAACATTTAAAGATGAGGTTGTATTTACTAAAAATATACCGAACAAACCAATCTATTCTGAAATCGCAATAGATAAGATGATGCAAGTGCTTGATAACGTTATAACTAACGCTATAAAATATCAAACACGTACACCTAAAAAGGTTGAATTCCACTTACAAGAGAACACGTTATACAAACGCATGACGTTACGAATTAAAGACCACGGTCTCGGAATACCGGGTAAAAATGTCAATCAAATCTTCGATCGATTTTATAGAATCGATAAATCACGTACACGTCAAATGGGTGGTACCGGACTTGGACTCGCAATTTCTAAGGAGATTGTCGAAGCGCACGACGGTAAAATTTGGGCGACGAGTATTGAAGGTGAAGGCACGACAATTTTCATTAACTTACCTTGTTTAGATATTGAAGAGGATGAGTGGGATGAATAAAGAACACGTCAAAACAGTAGTGCTAACGTTACTCGTCATTATAAGTTGTATACTCACATATAAAAGCTGGAGTTATACTGCAGAATTCGAAACTATTGATACAACACTTTCACCGTCACCGATGGCCTCTCAAGGTGAGGATGTGACGTTTGGAGATGTGATACGAGCGTATCAAGTTGTCTATGCAACAGAACAAGAAGAAATTGGAACAGTCGATAAAGACGTAATTGCTGAAATTGGGAAGTTATTTAACGAAAAAGAGGTTCAATTTTTAAATCATCCAGAAAGCATTAATCAGTTAAAAGCAGATGCACTTATTGAAGGTAGCGAGATGCTTTTAATTGATTATTACTCAGAGATACCTGCACGTACATTTTTTACGATGTTAAAAAGTGACATCGATGAGAATTTTGTAGATTTTCAGTTTGATCGTGTGTTTTTAGAGTTGCACGACAATTACGTCGTTTTTAACTTTTTTAACAGTGAACGTACGATGTTTATACCGTATAGAATTGATGTTAGTAAAGATGAAGTTATACAGATTATCAATCGAAATAGCGACAAATTTACAGATTATTCGATGGTGATTACAAACGAAGCGACATCAAACAGACTGACAGCGATATACGGTCCAAAGTCGCCAGGTAAAAAGACTGTACACCAATTTATACCATCGACAATCAGTGTTTCTGCAATGAACGAAACACTGTTTACTCAATCAAATATAGAACAAAAGCAAACAAAAGATATTACAGTGTACGAAGCAGATACTGAAATCGCGACGTATACATCGAGTAATTATCAATATACGTTTATGAATTTAAAAGGATCAGACGTTAATGAACTGTCCCCCTATCGTTCGATTGAAAAGTCATTCATCTTTTTAAATGGACATATGGGCTTAACGTCAAGATATACTCTACTTGAGTATGATAGCGACGATAATCTCGTAGTGTATCGACCACTTATAAATAACTATATTGTTTTTAGCGATGAAATTATGAGTGAAATTTACGTGAAAATCGGTAAGACGACAATCACAGAATATAGTCGACCGATGATTCAGTTAAATGCAAACATTCCTTCTGATTTAAGTGTGACGTTAGAAGATATTGAAAAAGTACGTTACCAAATTGTATTACATGAAGATTATGAGCTATCAAAGGTTAGCAAAATTATCATCGCATATGATTTAAAGCATAATACAGATCAAAGTGAGTTAAACGTAGTTGAGTATACACCGAGTTGGTATATTTTATATGATGGAGAATGGATAAAATACGATATTGGAGAGGAAGCGTAATGGATTGGAAACTAAGTAAATCTATATATATTACAGTGTTTTTAATCATCAATATCGTATTGTTGATAGTTTTATATAATCAATATAATATACAAGAACGACATGAATCGAGTAGAAGTCAGTCTATTAGTAAAAGTGCAGATTATAAAACGAACGTTGATGCTCTAAAAAATATAAAACTATCCGTATTAAACGGTATGCAACATGAGTTTCAATCTGAAACTAGTATGAATCAAAGTGGAATAACACAAAATGTTTTTGAAGTTAAAGATTTAGAATTAGATTCAACAAAAATTAAAGAATATATCGATAAAGAAGTATTTAGAGGAAGTGAGTACACGTATGATTCAGAAAATAGTATTTCAGATACGATTTACTATAATCAAATGTACGACTCACTTCCGATATTCAATAATAGCGTAGGCCGTATTAAAGTAGTTAAAGAGAGTGATGGCGCATTGCGCTTTGAACAGGGATATATCTCTAATATCTCTGTAAACGAATATTCAAAACAAGTACAAGTGAGCGACCCGATAAAACTTGCTGAAGAACTTGCTAAAGAAAAGGTAATTTCAAAAGAAGCGGTTTTAAAATCGAGTACACTCGGTCATTACGTCATACTTTTAAACGATGAAGAACAACAAGTGTTGTTACGACCGAAATGGAAACTTGTCATTGAAGAAGATGATAGAACACGTATTATATACGTAGATGCAATCAATGCATCTGAAGAAATAATTGAAGGTGAGTGACATCCACAATGAAAATGAGCGTACTTGCGAGCGGCTCGACAGGGAATTGTATATATGTTGAGTCCGAATCAGGTAGTCTTTTAATCGATGTGGGTCTTACATGTAAGCGAACAGAACTTGCGTTAAATAAAATAGAGCGATCATTAAACGATATTGACGCTATTTTAATCACACATGAGCATAGCGATCATATAAAAGGTTTAAAAGTCATCGCAAAGCGTTATAACATACCGATATTCGCGAATAAAAAGACATGGCAAGCTATTGAATCTAAAAATATTCACGTCAATAGAGAGCAAAAATTTGAATTTAACGCATTAAACTATAAAGAAATTATCGGTTTAGATGTCGAATCATTCAACGTCTCACATGATGCGGTAGATCCACAGTTTTACACCCTATCACAAAATGATAAAAAACTATCCGTTATTACAGATACCGGGTACGTCTCAGATGAGATGAAAGGTATTATAAAAGATAGCGACGTATTCGTATTTGAATCTAACCACGACGTCGATATGCTTCGTGCGGGTAGATACCCATGGGTAACAAAGCAACGTATATTAAGTGATGTTGGACACGTATCAAACGAAGACGCCGCACATGCGATGAAAGACGTTATTACAGATCGAACGAAACGAATTTATTTATCGCATTTAAGTCAAGACAACAACATCAAAGAACTCGCACGAATGAGTGTAGAGCAAGTGTTAAATCATCATGATGTCGATACAGTGTCACATGTGGAATTACACGATACAGATAAAGACGAACCAACGAGAATATATACATTATAAAAGTTATCCACAGAGATATGTGTATAACTACTGAATAATGTGGATAACTTGGGGACCAAGTGTGGAATACTTGGTCCTTTTCTGTGAATAAGTTTAAAAGAAGGTGAAAATATGAAAATAACGATTATCACTGTTGGAAAATTAAAAGAGAAATATTGGCGTGAAGCGGTTAAAGAATATGAAAAGAGACTCAGTAAATATGCGAACGTCTCACTCATTGAAGTAAAAGACGAGCCGGAACCAAATAACGCGAGTGAAAAAGATATAGAAAACATTAAACATAAAGAAGCGGAACGTATTTTATCAAAAATAAAACCAAATCAACACGTCGTCACGTTAGAAATAAACGGAGAAGCACACTCGTCAGAAAGTTTTGCAAAACAATATAATAACTGGAAAACACAAGGCAAAAGTAATGTCGTATTCGTCATTGGAGGAAGTAACGGAATTGGAGAAGACGTGTTAAAACGATCAAACGAAGCAATCAGCTTCGGAAAAATGACCTACCCTCATCAAATGATGAAAGTTATACTACTCGAGCAGTTATTTAGGGTGAATAAGATTTTGAATAATGAGAGTTATCATAAGTGATGTGGTTACTTAAAATAAACATACATTATTCATTACTTTGAAGATTCTTTATCATACAATTAGTTTATTGAATTCAAATAAAGTTTATGAGGTGAATGTAAATGACTCAATATTGGTTAATATCTGCTAACCATAATAAATATGATCATGAAGCGGCATTCCAAAAATGAGAGATTTCTGAGTAGCTAAGCTTTGTTGTTTTAATGTACTTTGACGTACATAACCAATGGCTTTGACCATAGTATTCACCTCCACGAAGATAATATATATTTATGAATAAGTTCAAATAAAGGTCCAACGTGTCATCAACACGTTGGACCGCAATAATTAATGATCATGATGTAATTTTTCAATAAAATAATTAGTTAATGATGCAATAAATTTATATTTCAAATATAAAGTATCTAATAAATGTTGTAAAATATCATTAAGTTATTTACGATAAATATAAATTAAAAGATTATTTTTATCGTATAGTGGAGAGGTTAATGACAATGAAACACATGCATTTATCCGTTTTAGCTTATAGTACAGGTCTACATCCTGCCTCTTGGAGACTACCGCATTCATATGTTGAAGAAGTTGGGGATATTGATTTTCAAATTAAGTTAGCAAAATTAGCTGAAAAAGGTAAACTGGATGCATTCTTCTTAGGTGATGGTCAATATATTTCTGGAGAAGAAACGGGACATATCTCTTATTATTTTGAACCACTAACGGCGCTTGCCGCAATTTCACGTGAAACACATTCAATTGGTCTGATAGGTACCATTTCTTCTTCTTTTTATGAACCTTATCTTGCAGCTCGTATGCTTTCAAGTTTACATCAAATATCTCATGGACGTATTGGGGCAAATATTGTAACATCTCAATTTGATTTAGAAGCACAAAACTATTCGATGCAAGCTTTACCACATCTTGAAAAACGATATGAACGAGCAGACGAATTTATTAATGTAATGAAAAAATTATGGGAGTCATTTACTGTAGAGGCTATCGTTAATCACAAAGAGTCAGGGATTGGCTTAAATCATCAGTATATTCATCCACTTCATTATCAAGGAAAGTATTTTCAAGTTGCCGGAGCTATTAACATTCCAACACCAAAATATGGTCGACCACGTTTATTTCAAGCAGGAACTTCCATTCCAGGTCGTGATTTAGCAGTACGACACGTGGATGCTATTTTTTCAATTGCATGGAATATACAAGATGGCCAACAGTTCAGACAAGACATTCATCAACGGGCTATGGAAGCAAATCGTCAACCCCCTCTTGTATTACCAGGTCTCACCGTTTATGTTGATGAGAATGAAGAGGATGCTTATAAACTTAAGCAACAATTAGATGATATGATTCCACTTGAAAAACGCAAGAAACAATTATCTAAAGCCATTGGTCTAGATATAAGTGAGTGGACACTAGATGAAGTCGTGCCATCATTACCACCTTATGAGGCATTAGAGAAAAAAGTTGTAAAATCTATGTATAAAGCCATACAACGTGCCGTTAAGACTGAGCAACTTACATTAAGAGATTTATTAGATCGTTTTGGTACTTGGGTAGGGCATAAGACAATAGTAGGAACTCCTGAACAAGTGGCGGATGAAATGATCGAATGGTTTGAAAAAGAAGCGTGCGATGGTTTTATGTTGATGGCCCCGACGTATCCAGAATCATTTGAAAAATTTATTCATTTAGTGATACCAATTCTTCAAGAACGTGGAGTGTTTAGAAGAGATTATGAGAGTCATCTGTTAAAAAATCATTTGGGTATAAAAAACTAAAAATCAATATTTACTTTATTCAATTTTACATATGTAATATCAGAAAAGATATAGAATTATGGTATTATATGGTAAATATTAAGAACTAATTGGTTACTAAATATAAAATGTAATTATGTATTGGTAAAAGAGGATTTAAATGAAGGCGAAGTGCTCCTCAGCACTTCGCCTAAAATTTATTCAAAAGAATCATTTATATTTTAAGTGATTTATCATTTATAGTGCAGTAATACCACCATCTATAACAAATTCTGATCCTGTAGAATAAGAAGCATCGTCAGACGCTAAGAAACATACAAGGTTAGATACTTCTTCTGGCTGCGCCACTCTACGCAGTGGAATTGTTTTTTCGAATTCTTTAACGGCTTCTTTAACATCTTCTTGCTCTAACATTGCTGTTTTTATAACACCTGGGTGTACTGAGTTAACTCTAATATTGTATGGAGACAATTCTTTAGCTGCAGCTTTTGTCATACCTCTGACCGCAAATTTTGTATCTGTATAGCCAATTGCACCACCAACAAGACCATTTATTGAAGAAATATTGATAATTGACCCTTGTTTTTGACTTTTCATAATTTCAGATACAGTTTTGATGCCTAAAAATACAGATACTTGATTAATATTTACAATCTTCATATAATCTTCTAATGATATTTGGTCAATTGTTTTATTGTATGTGATTCCAGCATTATTAACCAATACATCAATTCGATTCCATTTGTTCATTACTTCTTGAATGACATGATTCCAATCTGCTTCTTTAGATACATCATGCTTGATAAATAAAACATCGTCTCCAAGAGAATTAGCTGTTTTTTGGCCTAATTCATCATTAATATCAGTTATCACGACTTTTGCGCCTTCAGCTATCGCTTTTTTGGCATGAAGTTCTCCCATACCTTGTGCGCCACCAGTAATAACGACGACTTTATCTTGTAATTTTCCCATTGTAAAACATCCTTCCTCTAAATTAATATTGTTCATAATATTATTGTATATTTAACTCACTTCAGAAGCTAAAAAAGTCACTTATATTTATATAGGTTTTATAACTTAAACATATGATTCTGTCAGTTCTAAGAATTCTTCAATATCTTTATGCACTGATTCTAATGCTTCTTGCCAGAAGTCTGGTTTACGTAAATCAACGTTTAAATGTTTTTCAGCTAACTCTTCTGTCGTCATACTCGCAGTATCACGTAGAAGTGCGATGTAATCATCTTCAGTTACGTTTTCATCTTCTAAGAAGCGGTTGTATATACCTAAGCTGAAGAAGTATCCAAATGTGTACGGGAAGTTATAGAACGGTACACCCGTAATATGGAAATGTAATTTTGTTGCCCAGAACATCGGATGATAAGATTTCAGCGCATCTTCGTATGCTTCTTCTTGTGCGTCTTTCATCAGTTCTTTTAGTCTATTGCTGTCTAACGTTCCTTTTTGACGTTCATCATATAAATTACGTTCAAAGATATAGCGTGCGTGGATATTCATCATAAATGCCACACTTCTAGAAATTTTTTCATCGATTAAATTGATTTTCTCTGCTTCTGACGCCGCGTTTTCAATCGTTGCGTTTGAAACAACGAGCTCAGCGAATGTAGATGCTGTTTCAGCAACGTTCATAGCATAGCGCTGGTTAAGTAACGGTAAATCACGCATGACATAACTATGGAACGCATGTCCGAGTTCGTGTGCGAGTGTTGAGACGTTACCTGTGCTACCTGCAAACGTCATAAAAATACGTGACTGTTTTGATTCCGGAAGGTTTGAACAGTATCCACCTGGACGTTTTCCTGGACGATCTTCCGCTTCAATCCACTGCTCTTCAAATGCACGACGAGACATCTCTGCCATCTTTGGACTAAATGATTTAAAGTTATCGATAATAAACTCTGCCGCTTCATCGTACGTATATTTTTTGTTCTTATAGTCTCCGACATCTACACTTGCGTGTACGTCGAGCCACCCTAATTGCTCGACACCAAGAAGCTGTGCTTTTCTTTCGAAGTATTTCTTTAATGGTGATTTATTTTTCGCAATCGTATTCCACATTGTATCGAGTGTTTCTTCTTCCATACGGTTGTAGTCTAACGGTACTTTCATATAATCTTTATAGTCATGAAGTTCATAGTTATTTAAACGGAAGCCTGATAGATGGTTTAACGTTGTAGCAAATAAATCTGCTTTTTTATTCCACTCTTCTTCCCAAATTTTTAACAGTTCTTCACGTTTTTCTGGATTCTCTTCTGATCCCATTTTGTTTTCAAATTGCCCTGCTGAGTAATACTTAGTCTCACCGTCTTCAGTGACTGGGATTTGAATTGATGCAACGAGTTGATTGTACATATTGCCCCAACCGTGTAAGCCATCGAGTGATAAGCTATTGATAATTGTTTCTTCTTCTGTCGATAGTAAATCCGCTTCGTTTTTACGAATTTCTTTTAAAGGAAAACGCATTGCGTTAAAGAAGTCATCTTCTAATAACGTGTTAAATTGATCTTCAGTAAGTGCACTGATTTTTTTATTTAAAATAATAATCTCAGATGAGAAATCTTTACGTAAATTAGCTACAGCATTTGTATTTTTTAATGCTTTTTGATCCGTAATATTTGCAGATGCTAATCCGTTAGAGAAACTTCCCATCTCGCCAAGCGCGTTTGAAATTTTTTCGTATTGCTCTAATAAACTCTTTAGCGGTGTAAAATCATTAGAACTTTCGTCAGAATTCCACTCTTCTAGTTTTTCAGAGAACTCTCTAATACTGTCACTCACTTCTACTAAACGATTTTGGAAAGCAGAAGATTCACTTCCACCAGGAAACACACTTTCCATATCCCAATTATCTTTGTAATTCATCAAATTCCTTCCTTTCAAAGTAAAATGTAGTTACATTTATCATACAGGAAATAATGGAGAAGTGATATAAATCGCTTCCATAATTTGAATATAAATTTGTTAGAAATGATAGAATAATATTATTGGAACGTCTATTTTAAAAATTATTATTTGAGGAATACGTAGCAAATTATTATAAACGATCAAAAAATAGGAGTTTTATAGTATGTACCGAGTTAATCCATTCCATCCAAACTCTATATATTTAATAAGCGAAAATAAAAAATTTAATATCTATTTTGAAGAACTTAAAAGAAAATTTCCTTATCATGACTACATTTTAAATATAGGAGATTATGAAGTTAATAACTACTCCGATTATGGATTTATCGAGTTTCGTCGAACTTATGATTTAAATATTGAACTCAATAGATTGTTAAATTGTTTCTTTGAAAACAAAGAGAACATCGTTCAACGGGCTTCTACTCCATTTACGTTGTCGAACCAATTGATAAAAAAATGGTACGAGATATATAAAAAAACTCATAAAGTTAATCCTGTGAAGAATTTTAATTTAGAAGAGTTTAAAGAGAAATTAGCTGAGGGTTTAGATTTTGAGAATTCTATAGTTATTTTTAATACTCAGTGTGAAATAATTGCATATGCTCTGATTTATGATGATTCTAAAGATACAAAAGAAGTTGGATACGTCTATTTTAAAGATACTAAATCTAAGCAACAATTGTTAGAAATACTTTTCAATCGTTTAATATTTTTAAACAATAAAGGAATACACAGTATAGTTACCGAAGTTGATACTACCGACAAATATGCATATGAAATTTTTGGTGCTTTTATTGATGATTCTACAGCGTATATGAAAACTTTAATTTATAAATCTAAAATGACCAAACTCTCCAGTAGAAATATAGAACACGATGATATTAATTACGTTCTAAATTGGTCTAAAGATATTCATTTTTGTTTATCTAATGGTTGGCCGTTAAATCGTACAAACGAAGCAATTTTTGAATGGTGGAATTATGTAATTGAATCACAATCAGATAATTTTCAAAGAAAAATGCTGATATCAAATAAAACTACCATTGGCTATTATGATATATATATACATAACGACAATATAATAGAACTGGGTATTGCGATTGGTGATAAGAACTTTAGAAATAAAGGGTATGGTTCATTATTATTCTCTAAAATAACTGCTGAAGTGAGTCGAAAATACCCTTCAAAAGATATCATTGCAATTACTGATAAAACGAATATTGTAGCACAAAGGATGATAATAAAGTCAGGATATCGAGTAGAAAATAGCGATAAATACAAACCTTATATAACAAATGATGAGTTAGTGTATCGCTATATTTAGGATGCTTTTTTTATGGTAATTAGGAAATTAAATTTAGAGGTGATTCTTTGAGTTTAGGGCTTAAAAATAATGAAATTAGATTAGTAGAGTATTCACCAAAATGGAAAGATGAGTTTGAAACTACTAAAAATTTAATATTAAATTATACTCATATTCCTGAAAACAGAATCGAACATATTGGTAGTACATCAATAATCGGTATGTCAGCTAAGCCTATAGTAGATATTGTTATAGGCATAGGTGATTTAGATAATGTTGAGAAAGATTTGTTTCAAGGATTAGAAAAAGCAGGATTTCTGAGATTAAAAGTGGACCGTCCTAATGAAATTGTCCTTGCAAAATTTTTAGATGATTCTTACAAAGTAAAAACACATTTTATCCATTTAGTTGAGTATAAAGGAGATTTATGGCATGATTTAATATTCTTTAGGGATTATTTAAATAGTAATAGAGAAGCTAGAGAAGAATATTTAGATGTTAAAAATAAATATCTAAGCAACGCCTCGAAAGATATTATCGAATATACTAACTATAAGGAAGAATTTGTGAAAGAAATTTATAAAAAGAGAAAGGATTTTTAATTATGACTGAGGCAGACAATCAGCATAAAGATATTATTGTGATTGGTGCGGGTATTATAGGTACTTCGGTAGCGACGATGCTTTCAAAAGTGAGCCCGGACTGGAATATCGATATGTATGAAAGATTAGATGAAGCGGGAATCGAGAGTTCGAACGAAAAGAACAATGCAGGTACAGGTCACGCTGCACTCTGTGAGCTAAACTATACTGTGGAACAAAAGGACGGCTCTATCGATGCTTCTAAAGCAGAAGTGATCAATGAGCAATTTGAACTGTCTAAGCAGTTCTGGGGCAGTTTAGTGAAAAATGGTGATATTTCTAACCCTGAAGAGTTTATTCAGCCACTACCGCATATTAGTTTTGTAATGGGCCCAACGAATGTTGAGTTTTTACGTAAACGTTATGAAAAACTTAAAACGATTCCTATGTTTGATAATATCGAGTACACAGAAGATATTGAAACGATGAGAGAATGGATGCCATTGATGATGCGAAATCGTAAACCAGGTCAGTTAATGGCAGCGAGTAAGATCGATGAAGGAACTGACGTAAACTATGGTGCTTTAACACGTAAATTAGCGGCATATTTAGAAAAGCAATCAAATGTCTCTTTAAAATATAACCATGAAGTAATCGACTTAACTCAAAGAGAAGACGGCAAATGGGAAGTTCTCGTAAGAAATAGAGCGACGAAAGAGAAGTTCGTAAAAGTAGCTGATAAAGTGTTTATCGGTGCTGGGGGTTACTCTATTCCACTACTTCAAAAGAGTGGCATTGCTCAAAGGCAAAATGTCGGAGGTTTCCCTATTACTGGTCAATTCTTAGCGTGTAAAAATAAAGATATTATTAAACAACATCACGCGAAAGTTTACAGTAAAGAGCCTCTAGGTAAGCCACCAATGACTGTACCGCATCTCGATACACGTTATATTGATGGTGAAAGTACGTTATTATTTGGACCATATGCAAATATCAATCCTAAATTCTTAAAATACGGTTCGTTCTTTGACTTATTTGGCTCAGTAAAACCGTATAATATTACAACGCTATTATCATCTGCAGCTAAAAATATACCGCTCATTAAATACTCGATTGACCAGATGGTGATGACTAAAAAAGGTTATATGAACTACTTAAGAACATTCATACCCGATGCAAAAGATGAGGACTGGAAATTATATACTGCTGGTAAACGTGTTCAAGTGATTAAAGACGATGATGAATACGGGAAAGGCTACGTCGCATTCGGAACAGAAGTTGTGAATTCTGATGATCACTCTGTTATTGCAGTATTAGGAGAATCACCAGGTGCTTCAATATCATTCTCTGTAGTGCTTGAAGCATTAGAGAAAAACTTTAAAGAAGACCGTGAGCTCTGGGAACCTGCAGTTAAAAAGTTAGTTCCATCATATGGCAAATCACTGATTGATGACGAAAAACTGATGAGAGAAACGCGTAAAGAAACATCTGAAAACTTGAATTTAAATTATTATAATTAATTTTAAAAAGAGGTTATATTCATGAAAAAAACAATCGTTATTTTAGGCGTTATTTCGGCGTTACTCGTAGCGTTTAAGTTATATCAAGACAAGGTCAATGAAACGCCAAATATAGAATATTAATATATAAGAGGCCGTGATAATTTTTATCACGGCCTCTTTGCATTCAGTATAAACTGTTGGAATTGGCACATCGCTAAAAGCTGTTGCCGGAGTTTCACAGGGCCAAATCCCTCCACTCACTCTTAATAAGAGAACTATTCTATTGATTAAAAATATATAGCATATTATATGTGTTTTAGAAGTAAAACTAAAAAGGTGATGCTTACCGTTACGTAAAATAATGTTGAAGCATTAGGATATTATCTAAAGGATGAAAATAAGAAGTAACGCCATACGTTACTTCTTATTTTATCTTTTTAAGTTTTTTGTTTTCTATCTTATATACTTCGTCTGCGACATTTTCTAAAAATTCTACATCATGTGATGTTAGAAGTACTGTGCCTGGATATGTGTTTAAATATGTTTCTAGAACATTTATTGTATCAATATCTAGATAATTTGTTGGTTCATCTAGTATTAGCAAGTTATCTCCAGATATTAATGTTAGAAATAACGATACGCGTACCGCTTCTCCTCCACTTAATGTTGAAATACTTCTTTCAAAATCGTTGTCTGTGAATTTTAAATCATTGAGCATTTCTTTTAGTAGGTACTTTGAAACAGACGTATGTTTTGATACGTATTCTAATAATGGCTCTGTGCGGTGCTTAAATTCTAGATAACTTAATTGATTATAGAAGCCAAGCTCTGCATTTTTAGAAAATGTGATGATATCAAGTTTATTATTAAAAGCTCCTTTTACATATTCAATAATAGTCGTTTTACCGGTACCATTGTTCCCTTTTAATGCCGTAATTTTTCCACGACTGATTTGTAAGTTTAGAGATTCTATAAGTAATTTGTTTCCTGCTGTAATATCAATATAGTTAAATATAATTGGAAAACGGTTATGATCTGTCTTGATGTCAGCTTCTTCAAATATCGGTAGTACTTTTTCTTCAGGTAATTTTATTTCTTCCATACTATCGATACGGTTCTGCATGTTTTTCGCAGATTGCATAATTCCTTTTTGTACCGTCCCTTTTTCTTTTGTCATTCGTGAGGATAGAGAACGATGATTTGCTCCCTTTCTACCGATTAATATTTTTTCAGCATGTATTTTTGCGTCACTTATTGATGCTTCCAATCTTTTGATTTCTTTATCTTGTATTTCTTTTTGATGATAGAGTGATTCACGCTCTTTTTCGATTTCTCTTTTATAATCATCATAATTTCCGCTAAATACATGTATTGACTGTTCTTCAATTGACCATACTTCATTTACACATTCATTTAATAGACGTCTATCGTGTGAAATTATTAAAGTTGCACCGTCATAATTTTTAATTGTACGTATTAAAAATTCGATACCCTCTTTGTCTAAATGAGATGTCGGTTCATCAAGTATAAGTAAATCATAGTGCGAAGAGAATACTTCTAATATACGTAGTTTTGATAGTTCTCCGCCGCTAAACTCTGATGTACCATAAGGTATGTTTAATTCACTAAGTAATCTTCCATCAAAATTGAAGTCATATGGAATATTATCAGATACTTGTTCTAAGTAGCCTATGTTATTGGTGTTTAACTGGATATGACCTTGTGTCGGTTTAATTTCCTCTAAAATTAATTGTGCTAAAGATGATTTACCTGCACCGTTTTCACCAATTAAACCAATTCGACTACTCTCTTTAATTTCTAACTCATCAGTGTCGAATAATAAGTAACTGCCAAAGTCGAGTGCGATTTTGTTTAATTTAACGAGAACTTTAGTCATATCTATACCTTCTTTCTAACTTAAGACCAGAAAGGTTGATCCCATACTTTTAATGATTGTCCTAAGTTTTTCTCTTGTGCTGATTTATAGAGTTCATATCCCCATGATATGTCTTCTACAGCCATTCCTCCTGCGAGGAAGACGATTTTTTCTTTGTCGTCTTTACGCCCTTCTTTTTTACCACTGACAACGTCACCAAGATCTGTGATGCTTTTTTCGTCGAGTTTTTCTTCTTTTACGAGTCTAAATACCTGTCCGCCGATACCGTAGTTTAAGTCTTTAGAAACTCCTTTTGTACCGCTTTGTAGGTATTCCCACTCTTCCCATTCTTCACCTGTTTCTTTGTGCATTTCCCAGTTATCCATAACGACTGTGTTATTTAGTATGAAGTCATCACTGAGGTTTGCTTCTCCGGAAAGTAAAAGAAGAGATCCGTCTTTTAAGTACTCTTCTTTAATTTCTGGACGAACAGCACCTGATGCTGCGACGTTTATGACGTCTGCTTCTTTGACTGCATCTTCTAAGGAGCTTGATATCACTGTTTCTACGTCGTGTTCTTTTTTAAGGTTATTTGAGAATTTTTCTGCTTGTTGTTCGTTAATGTCGAAGATGTTGACTTGTTTGATATTTTTATTTGCTTCTAAAATTGCAAGTGTACTTGACCAACTGATGACCCCTGCTCCGATAATTGCGAGAGTATGTGCTTCTTTTGAAGCAAGATACTTTGTAGCAACTGCTGGGACTGCACCTGTACGTGTCGCACTGATTAAATTTGCACTCATATATGCAAAAGGTGCACCAGTGTCTGCATCGTTTAACGTGATCATTAAAACGGAACGTGGTAATCCTTTTTCTTTGTTTGCTACGTTTGATCCGTACCATTTTTGTCCCGTAATATTATATTTCCCACCTAAATATGCGTTCATTGACATAAATCGACGGTCTGGCCCTGCGACTGGCATATTCTCAGTACGCTTTTCTTTTGGAAACCATAGTTGACTGCCGTGACTGTTTTCTCTCGGTCCTCCCATAATGTAATCTTTTTCACCAAGTAAACGGAACACTTCTTCGATTGTGTCGACGCATTTTTTTGCATCTAACACACCTGCTTCAACTAAATCTTCTTCGGATAAAAATAAAAACTCCACTTTTGACATTTGTTCTCCTCCTTAAAAACGCTTTCATTTATGTATGAGTTATTTTATCATATTTTTAAATTTTCTAAAAACTAAAGCATTATGATAGGAGATATTTGTTTTATGATACACTTAATATGAAGAGATATATGATATTTGTGGGTGAAAAAATGGACAACTATTTTGAGCAAGGAAACTTTGAACCGTTTGTGTACAAGCGATTGAATGAGGTTATTGATACTTACAAAAATGACACTGATAGTTACGTTGTTTTCGACTATGATAATACAAGTATTATTATGGATATTGAAGACAATTTAAATGTTTATTTGATGGAACATTTAGCATATCGGCTCACGCCTGAAGTGTTATATGAAACGTTAACGAATCCAGATTATCGTGAGGAGTTATCTCAAACGTTTGATAGTCGGTTTAAAAATGCGACAGGTTTTAATTTAGCTGAAGATATTTATAAGGAATATCAGTGGTTATACGATAATTACATTAGTCTAGAAAATCGTTCGGAAGATCTTTTAAAAGAGATTAAAGAGACAAACCACTACAAAACGTTTAGAGCCAAGTTAAGGCTATTCCATACTCATGTAAATAGTAAATTATCAAGGCGACCGTCTAATGGTTGGATGACTTATTTATTTGCTGGTCATACAATTGATTCATTTAAAGAGTTATGCCGAAGTTGTATTAAAGAATCACTAGAAAAACCGTTTGAAAAAGTGACGTACGAAAGCTCAGAAAATATACCTGGAAAATCAGGTGTAGTCATTTCTACTTTTAAATCGGGATTATCAGTGCCTGAAGAATTGTTAAACTTATATCGCGCGTTTACAAATAATGGAATTACGACTTATATCGTAAGTGCAAGTCCGAGAGTATATGTTGAAGTCGCAGCTGAAATGCTTGGGCATTCAGTAAAGGTAGACAATATTGTCGCCATGGAATTTGAAGAAGATAACGGCGTTATAACGCCCGTTATGAAAGCTGACTCACCAATCACAAAAGGCCCTGGTAAAACAGAGGCAATACAAAAGCTGATTATGCCGAAGCATAATGGTAAACAACCAGTTGCGATGTTTGGTGACAGTATCGGTGATTACGATATGATGCAAACGTTTACCGAAACACCACTATGCGTTATTTTTAACCGTCATATGACAGATGACTTTAAACAGTTAATCGATCTCGCAATTGAACAATATAATCAAAAAGATGCACGCTTTGTATTACAAGGACGCGATGAAAATACAGGTGTTCTTATACCGAGTCAATCATCGATTTCGTTTGGAGAAACTGAACCAAAATTATAAATAAAAGGAGTGTTTCACGTGAAACGCACATTTAACTTATCAGCAGGCCCAGCAATGTTACCGACATCTGTTTTAGAACGCGCACAAAAAGAGATGTTAGATTATGACGGGACAGGCATGTCTGTAATGGAGATGAGTCATAGAAGTAGTTACTTTGATGACATTATCCAAGATGCTGAAAAAAACTTAAGAGAATTACTTAATATTAACGATAATTATAAAATTCTCTTTTTACAAGGCGGAGCGAGCCAAGCATTCTATACGTTAGTTATGAACTTAAAACAATCTGGTAAAGTTGCATACATCGATAGCGGTAACTTTGCTAAAAAAGCATTAGAAGCTGCTGAAGAATTAAAAGACGACTATGGACTTGAAATCGACGTCGTTGCATCATCCAAAGAAGATGGTTATAAGTCATTACCAAACTATCCAGATACGTTAGAAGGTTATGATTACTTGCATATTTGCTCAAATAACACGATCGAAGGAACACAGTTTAAAGAGTTCCCGATTTATAAGGGCATTCCTTTAGTCTGTGATATGAGTTCGGATATACTTTCACGTCCATTTAATATCAACGATTTTGGAATGATTTATGCAGGTGCTCAAAAGAACCTCGGTATTGCAGGACTAACGCTCGTTATTATTCGAGAAGACTTACTTGGGCTAAATGATGTTCCTAAAATGTTTGACTACAAAGTCTTTAGCGATAAAAACTCGATGTATAATACACCATCGACTTACCCTATTTATATTCATAAACTCGTGACAGATTGGTTGTTAGAAATTGGTGGTCTAGAAGAGATTTATAAGAGAAATAAAGAAAAAGCACGTATTTTATATGATTACTTAGACGAATCAACATTATTCGTACCTACTGCAGATAAAGACTCACGTTCACTGATGAACGTCACGTTTTCTACAGGAAACGACGAGTTAGATAAAGAATTTGTAGCATATACGAAAGAAAATGGTTTTGAAAATATTAAAGGACATCGTTCAGTCGGTGGTATGCGTGCATCTATTTATAACGCATTCCCTATTGAAGGTGTAGAAGCACTCGTACAACTAATGAAGAAATTCGAAGAGGAGAATTAAGCAATGTCACAATTTGACATAAAAACATTTAACAGTATCGCAATTGAAGGTTTACAACGTTTTACAAAAGACAAGTACACAATCAACGAAACAGACGATCCAGAAGCAATTATTTTACGTAGTTATAATTTACATGATGAACCAATTAACGATAGTTTACTAGCAGTAGGTCGCGCAGGAGCAGGGTTTAACAATATTCCAGTAGATAAATTATCTGAAGCGGGCGTTATTGCATTTAACGCACCAGGTGCAAATGCCAACTCCGTTAAAGAACTCGTATTAACATCACTGATCTCACATGCAAGAAATACACTTGAAGCATCGCAATGGGCAACTGAGCTTACGGGTGATGATATTGCTACACAAGTCGAAGATGGTAAAAAGAAATTTAAAGGTCATGAAATTAAAGGTAAAACGCTAGGTGTTATTGGTCTTGGTCAAGTAGGTTTACTCGTTGCGAACGATGCAGAAAACCTTGGCATGGACGTTATCGGATACGACCCTTACATTAGTGTCGATGCTGCATGGAACATTAACCGCTCAGTTACAAAAGCATCATCAATCGATGAAGTGTTACAAAAAGCGGACTACATTACGATTCACGTACCGTTTTTAGAGAGTACAAAGCATATGATCGACTCAACAGCGATTCGTCAAATGAAAGCAACAGCAGTATTATTAAACTTCTCACGTGCTGAAATTGTAGACGAAGATGCACTTGTAAAAGCATTAAACCACAACAGACTCGGTCACTACATTAGCGATTTCCCTAATGAAACAGTACTCGGGCAAGATAAAGTAACACTACTCCCTCATCTCGGTGCTTCAACAGGAGAATCTGAGAAAAACTCAGCAGTAATGGTAGCAAATGAGTTAAAAGACTATTTAGAAAATGGAAATATCGTAAACTCAGTAAACTATCCAAGAGTCTCAATGACACTATCGTCACCGTTACGAATTGCGGTATGTAATAGGAACATCAAAAACATCATTGCATCACTTACAAAACTATTGTCTGAAGAAGGACTCAATATTGATCGTATCATAAACAAATCACGTGGAGATTACGCATATACGTTAGTGGATATCACTGAAGCGGATGAAGAAAAAGTAAAAGACCTCATCCAAGAAATCGAATCAAAGGACGGAATACTAAAGGTTCGACTCATTAAGAATTTAGAGCATGATGCATGGTATAACTAATAAGTAACGCTAGGCATTACTTATTATTAAAAGGAGAATTAATATGAAAGTTAAGTCTAAAGGTATTAATGATTTTACTAAGGCTGAGTTGGAAGAACTAGCTACGAATGGTCAAGTTATTGATGTGCGTTCTACTTTAGAACGTTTTTTCGGGAAAGTTAAGGGTGCAACGCATGTACCGCTTATGAAGGTTTCTAACTTTGATGGACCTAAAGATAAGACGTATTACGTATATTGTGCAAGTGGTATGAGAAGTCAAAGAGCATGTGAAGAATTAGCTGCTAAAGGTTATAAGACAGTGAACTTAAAGGGTGGCTACGGATTGTTTACCAATAAATAGATATAATAACGCCCATCGTTTTAATTGTAACGATGGGCGTTATTATATCTATTTTAATTACACTACAAAATAACGGTAATGCAACGCTTCTTGCAATAGTGGTTACCTTTTAATACTATTTGAACAGTTTGACTGAGCGCCCATTAAGGGTATATTCAACTAATTGGAGGTAATACCTATGAAAAAAATTCTAATTTCTGGTGGTACAGGTTTAGTTGGTAATAAGATTATAGATAACTTTAGCAATGCTGAATTTTACGTTTTAACACGTTCTGATAGAGATAATACAGATAACGTCACTTATATAAACTGGTCTGAAGATGATTATTTAAAAGAAGTGCCTGAAGTTGATGTTGTCATTAACTTAGCGGGTGCGAGTATTAGTCAATTTTGGACAGAAGAAAATAAAGAAAAAATTGTTAAGTCGCGAGTAGAATCTACACGTAAATTAAAGAACATTATCGATAGACAAGATGAAAAACCATTTTTAATCTCAGCGAGTGCAGTTGGATATTATCCAACTTCTCAGACTAACCGCTATGTGGAAGATGATAAATATGAGCCGTTTGATTTTTTATCTGATACAGTACATGTATGGGAGAATGAAGCAAAGAAAATTGAAGATACAGGTGTAAAGACTGCGTACACGCGATTTGGTATTATCTTTTCAAAAGAAGGCGGCGCATTGCCTTTAATTGTTTTGCCGTACAAATTGTTTGTCGGGGGTAATATTGGTGATGGTCATCAGCCATATGCATTTGTGCACATTGAAGATCTCGTCCGTGCTTTAGAATTTATAGCAGATAAAGAATTGACAGGTGTGTTTAATATTACTGCACCATATCCAGCGACCCAAGAAATTGTAGGTAAAAGTATCGCGAAGACGATTAAACGTCCACACTTAATACCAGCACCAAAGCTGTTATTTGAAATGACACTTGGAGAGCAATCTAAACTTATTACTGAAGGACAACGTGCGTTACCTAAACGTTTAATTGAAGAGGGCTTTAAATTTAAATTTGAAACGGTTGAAGAAGCAATCCGTGATCTATATGGCAAGTAGGTTTGAGATAGAAAAGCTATGGCGCGAGGAGAAGTATAAAGTGATGTACTTCAGCCAGCGCCATTATAATTTAATAAGAGAGTTGTTAAAAGGCAATCCAAGTATGGAAGAACTTGAAAGTTATATTAAAGAAGCTTATTCACTGATGCCGACAACGGGTTCTAAAACAAACGCGTATGAACATATGTGGGGTTATTTTAAAAAGCGCGCAACTACTGAAGAGAAGAAAAAGTTTTTTGCATTACTTGAACATGCTAAAGATGACAAAGCAATAAAAATATATCTATATGACCTTGCAAAAAAGTATAAAGTTAAATATTTAACCGATAGTACGATACTAAATGGCAAGTGATCGAACAGGAGAAAAATTATGTTTCTAGCATGGAATGAAATTAAAAGAAATAAACTAAAATTTAGTTTAATAATAGGCGTACTCGTTTTAATTAGTTATTTACTATTCTTGCTTTCAGGACTCGCAAAAGGGCTTATCAATATGAATACTGAAGGAATAGATGACTGGCAGGCGGACGCTATCGTATTAAATAAAAACGCGAACGAGACGATTCAACAATCAAAATTTAATGTCTCGCTTGTTGATGATAAGTTTAAAGAAAGTGCACGACTCAAACAAACAGGTGTCATTGTTTCGAATAACGATAAAGAAGAAAATGCTATTTTCTTTGGTACAGAAGAGAACTCATTTTTAGTACCGAAGATAATTGAGGGAGAAACTCCACAGCATGAAAACGAAGTATTAATCGATAAATCTTTAAAAGAAAAAGGATTTAAAGTTGGAGATAATCTAGAACTTGCACAAGTTGATGAGGTATTAAAAGTCGTTGGAGTAACTGAAAGTGCAAAATTTAATGCCTCCCCTGTAATTTTTGGAGATTTTGATACTTTTTTAAAAATTAACCCAATGTTAAGTGAAGGTGAAACCAATGCAGTTGTCGTTAAAGATAAAGATTTTAATGATGTGAAATTAGATAATGATTTAGAAGTTTTAGCAATTGAAGATTTTATTGAAGAGCTCCCAGGCTATAAAGAGCAAAATTTAACATTAAACTTTATGATAGGTTTTCTATTTGTCATATCGATGACAGTTATCGGTGTATTTCTATATGTTATTACATTACAAAAAATTAATTTATTTGGAGTGTTAAAAGCACAAGGGTTTACTAACGGTGACCTCGCAAAAGTGATGATATCACAAACGTTTATTCTATCAGCAATTGGTACAATTATCGGATTAATATTTACACTCATCACAGCGCTAGTACTTCCTGACATTGTTCCAATTAAATTTGAATATTCAACGCTTGCGTTATACGGAGCAATTTTAATCGTCGTTTCTTTACTCGGTAGTCTATTTTCAATATTTACAATAAGAAATATCGACCCCTTAGAAGCGATCGGATAGGAGAATATTATGTTAAAATTTGAAGAAGTCTCAAAAGAATTTAAAGATGGTAAAGAAATTATTGAAGCGGTTCAACCAGTTTCCTTAACTTTAAATAAAGGAGAATTAGTCGCAATTATTGGACCCTCTGGTTCAGGAAAAAGTACATTTTTAACGATGGCAGGCGCACTACAAAAGCCATCAAAAGGTATAATTTCAATTGATGATGAAAAAATCACTAATTTAAATGATAAAGAACTCGCAAAGTTGCGATTAGAGAAAATAGGGTTTATACTTCAGACGTCAAACTTAGTGGATTTTCTAACAGTGTCACAGCAATTCGAGTTGTTAAAGAAATATAAAAAAGATGTTATATCTGACGAAAAGTTAGACCAGTTACTTAAACGACTCGATTTAGACAAAACAAAAAATCAATTACCATCAGAAATATCCGGTGGACAGCGACAAAGAGTTGCGATTGCTAAAGCTTTATATACAGATCCTGCGATTATATTAGCAGACGAGCCAACCGCATCGCTGGATACAAATAATGCTTTAGAAGTAATGGAGATTTTACGTGAACTTACAAAAGAATACGATAAAACAACGATTATTGTGACGCATGATAATCGTCTCATTCAATATTCAGATCGTGTATTAGAAATGATTGATGGTAAGCTAACAGAGACAAAACAGTAGTATATGGAGGATATAGAATGTTTAGTGTTGATGAATCTTTGACCTTGAAAATAGTAATCGCTATATACTTTCTATTGTTATTAGTGATGACGATATTTCTTGGTCGTAAGGTGAAGACTTACGAAGATTATAATATCGCAAGTAGAAATGTATCGATGTTTCCACTTATACTGACCTTTGTTGGAACAGGAGTTGGCGGTGCGACGCTTCTAGGGTATACAGAAAATGGACGTGTACTCGGAATGGGACAAATGTGGATACATATAACGATGTTATTTGCGGTTATTGTACTTGCTTCATTATTTTTAAAGAGGATCCGTTTAATCGGAGAAGAGTACAATATGGTCACAATTGGAGATTTCACTGCTTTGAAATACGGTGAAACGGCAAGAATCCCAACAGCAATTAGTTTCTTGTTTGCATATTGTTCAATGACAGGAATGCAGTTTGTTGCGATTGCATCTATTTTAAACTTAACCATCGGTTTAAATATGACTTTAGGGATTATTATAGGTTGGTTATTCTTAAGTTTTAAAACATATATTGGTGGATTAAAAGTAGTCGTATGGCAAGATGTTATACAAGGGTTACTACTTACAGTCGGTATTTTTATATTGCTTATAGGGGTACTACAACAATCAGGCAGTTATAGTCAAATGATTATAAATGCAGATTCAATGGGTGAAAAAGCAATGCTTAGCGTTATGAATATAACGCCGAAAGAAATACTCATTTACTTATTAACACTTGCATGCTATCAATTTATTAGACAAGACGTATGGCAAAGGATATGGGCAGCTAAAAGTTTAAATACAGCGAAAAATGCGTATTGGATCTCAATGGTTATTGCGATTCTTTTAGGTGCTATTACGATATTAATCGGTATTTATAGTAAATATGGTTTACACTTAGAAGTAGAAGAAACGTCGCTGACATTCTATTATGTCGTACAATCGGTATTTCCGTTCTCTCTTGTTATATTTATGATTGTAATATTACTTGCCGCTGTGATTTCAAGTGCGGATTCGTTCTTTATTGCAGGATCTTCATCTGTTGCGAACGATATAATTAAACCGAACGTCAAAACAAAAGATGATAAAAAGATGCTGAAATATAGTAGATTCTCAGTTGTTATCGTTTCTGTGATATCTCTTATCATGGCTTTAACGATACCTGGGCTTGTCAACTTAATGGTCACAGGGACAGCAATGTCAGTATCAGGATTACTTGTACCAGTTACAGCAGGGTTATTTATGAAACGTGTATCAAAAGAAGCTGGACTATATTCAATGTGGGTTGGACTCATTACAGCAGTCATTTGGCAGATTCTCAGTCATCCATTTGGACTCCACCCAATTATGATTGGACTACCAGTTTCACTAATTGTATTTATATTAGTTTCAAAAATGAATAAAAAAACAACGCCTACCGTTATAAATTAATAATGGTGGGCGTTATTATATTTCTCTAGGACTGTTGGAAAGCATTATTTATCAATATTTATTTGACCTCGTCAATTAATATAACGCATAGCGTTATAAGTTTTCTATCTCTTCTAAAATATAAAGTCTGAGTCGGTCAATCGTTTCTTTTATATCATCTTCTGTCGTTTCCGGATGGATCGTACACATACGGAATACTTTTTTGTTGTTTAGAGTCGTTGTATATGCAACACCGTATCCTGAGTCTGCAAGTTTTTTAGCGGCAAGGTTATTTAGATGATCATTTTCTTCATCAGTAAATGAGTCGTTATAATATCTGAAACTTAAAATAGATAGACTCGGCTGTGAGATAATTTCAAAGTTTTCGATTGATTCTACGTAATCTTTTGTGTATTCTGCAAGTTCTTGACCATAGTCAATACGTCTTCTAAACTCATCTTCACCAACAACTTGTAACGTTAGCCATAATTTTACAGCACGTGCTGGGCGTGTCAGTTCGATACCGAGCATCTCTGGATCGATAACGTCATCGTCTGATGTGATGTCGTCAAGATACTCTGCTTTTTCACCATAACTGTTAATGAGGTTGTCTTTATCTTTTACGATAATCATTGCACAACTATACGTTTGGAAGAGAAGTTTATGTGCATCCCACGTAACGCTATCAGAACGCTCGATCCCTTTAAATAACGCCTTACCTTTTGTAGATAATAAATGTGATGCACCGTATGCCCCATCGACGTGTTGCCAAATATTATATTCTTCACAAATATTTGCAATCGCATCGAAATCATCTACTGCACCGGTATTCGTTGTACCTGCAGTTGAAATAACGAGTGCTGGTATAAATCCGTTTTTCACGTCTTCTTCGATTGTCCTTTTTAGATGAGTAACGTTCATTGTAAAGTCTTCGTTATGATCAATGATACGTATATTATCCGCCGGGAATCCAGCTACATGTAAAGCCTTACGACCTGAGTGATGCGTTTGAGACGTTAAGTAAACGGTAGTTTGAGTGAGTTTGTCTAGCGTTACTTTTGCATCACGTGCTGTAACGACAGCCGTTAGATTCGCCATTGACCCACCAGATACAAACACTCCTCCACTTGGCTTCACTTCATATCCAACTTTTTCTGCAAGATAGTTAATTAAATTACGCTCGATACTTATTGGTAACGTCGCGTTTTTAAAGTTCGAAGCATGGATATTATTTGCAGTTGTTAAAATATCACCTAACCATGATAATCGTGATGCTGGACCAGGGATAAACGAAAACGCACGTTTATGATTTGGACGATATAAATAAGTCAATACTTCGTTGTTTAACTCCGAAAGTACTTCATAAATATCCCTTCCAACTTTTGGAACCTCCATCTTTTCATACTTTTGAGTTAATTCTTTTGGCGCTTGTACAGTCGCTGGTAACTGACTGACATCTCGATTTAAGTATTTGTTGACCTCATCTCGAATTATCGTTTCTAGATCAAGGTTCGTTTCATTAAATGTCATTACATTCACCCTTTCGTAGTCATAAGTTGATTATAACTGACTATGATTTGTTAAATCTATTAATAATAAGATGTATAATAGTTGTAATCATTCTGTTTTTACTAAAAACTATAGGAAGATACGCTAAAAAATGCTAGAATAGAGATAAGACTGTATGTTTTATAATTAATATATTGTAAAGGAGTAATGAAATTGTTCGTTTTAGGTGCAGTAACAGATTGGCTTGTTATGGGATTCTTTATTGCAATTCCGGTATTCATGCTCTTTTTCCTAGTCGCACTCGTGCTTGAGGAAAATAGTTACAATAAGAAGAAAAATAAATAATCTGTCTAACTAAAGTTAGAAGATACTCCCCATAAAACATGCAGTATGCTGTATTGCTTTACGGGGAGTATTTTTATATTAAAAATTCGGGAGAAAACGATGAGAAAAATTCTATTATCAATGTGTTTAATACTCATCGCTGGTTGTTCAGCACAACCGGACGAGAAACCAAAAGAAACACCTGAAGAAAAAAATGAATCAATTGTTGAAGAAATTATTGATCTTGAAGAAGATTTTTATCAATTAGAGAAAAACAAAGATACGCTTAAATCTATAAAAGAGATCGACAAAGAAATTAACGAATCATATTATAGCGATAATTATACGTACGATAACCCTTTTATACGAGTTGATCCGTACGGTAATAGTCCGTTATCCGCATATGTAATGTTTAATACAGATGAACCGACGAAAGTAACGTATACCGTTACAGGGAAAACAGAAGACACGTCTTTTACTTATGAGTCATCAAACTACGAAGTAAGTCATCAAATACCGATTGTTGGTTTGTATGCAGGAACGGTGAATGATGTTTTAATTACTGTAACAAATGAAAATGGCGAAGAACTTGAGCACCAAATAGAAATTGAAACAGATGAGTTAGATGAGGATTTCTACACTGTCGATACTGTTAAAGAAAAACAAATAAAAAGAACAGATGAACTGACGTATGTAAAAGCAACAACTGGAGAATTGTTCGGAGTAGATCATGCAGGAGATATTCGTTTCGTACTTTCAAATATTTCGACAGAACTATTTGAAGTCATTGAAGAAACGGGGCACTTTATATTAAATGTAACGCATGACGATACAAATACGATATTCAACGAGCTGATTGAGATTGATCCGGTTGGAAAAATATATCGTGCGTATACGTACTCGCAGTCAAATTATGATGGAGATCGACCGCTTCATGACGACGTTATAACGCTTGAAAATGGCAATGTACTGCTACTTACTCATAATAATGTTGATGAGCATAATTATGATGCTATGATAGAAGTTGACTGGGACAACGGTGAGATTGTGAATAATGTTAATTTTAAAGAAGTATTCCCTGAAGCGTTATATAAGTATCACGTCGGTGATGATTGGTTACACGTAAATAACGTCGACGTATCGGACGATTCATTAATCATTTCTTTCTTAAATCAAAATATCATTGCAAAAATGAGTTATCCAGAAAATAAAATAGAATGGATAATCACACGAGACGATAATTGGCCGAAAGAAGACGATGGGTTAGGTGAAAAGATTTTAAGTGCTGAAGGTGTCGACTTACCAATGTATCCATATAGTGTCGAAGTTTTACCGGATCAAGATAATAATGTATCTACAATAGATGTATTAGTATTTGATAATTACGAGAGCGATATAGATCAATATAGTAGAGTAGTTCAATATCGTATATATCAATTAGAAGATAGAATTGAGGAAATTGACTCGTATCGTGAGCCGTTTTATAACAACGGAGGTAACGTATACTTTGAAGATGAAAATAATCGTGTATTCGTAACGTCTTCAATGTCGAGTGAAGAGAACCATATCACTTCTAACATTGTCGAACTTAGTCAAGAAAATAATGATGTTACATCTGAAATGCGTATTGAACGAGAGAAAGACGATAATCATGATTCTATCTATCGTGTGTATCGCATGCCGTTACTATCAGAAAACTATATAGTTGATGTATTAGTTGAGCCTGAAGAGTGATTTATAAGCAAATTTAATAATTGGAATGACAAAATTTAGTATATTGGTACATAGGAGTGATTATATGAATAATGAACTATACGAATTTATTAAAAATAAGGATTATCATTTAATTAGAGAAAGTATTTATAGTATCGCGATACTAGATAAAAGACCTGCGACAAAAGGCCATATTTTAGTCATGCCGAAGATGCCGATTGAAACATTTGGCGATATCGATAATAAAGTCGTACGCGGAGATCTAATGGCACTCATGCATAAAGTCGCGACGAAAGATATGGATAAAGATTATACGATCGTGTGCCATAACGGTGAATCTGCTGGCCAAACGGATTCACAAGTACACTTTCACTTTATCCCAAGAGATGACAAAGATAATTTAAACTTTGATCTACCTCATGACACTTCAATTAATGTAGTTGAGGTTTTAGAAGATATAAAAGTGAAAAGAGCAGAAAAATTAAAATAACGAGAAGGAAACCCTTCTCGTTTTATTTTTGTTGAAAAACAGAACATACGTTCGTATAATAAAATCAAGGAGATGGTAAAGATGATCCTCGATTATAGAAATATTCCATACGAACAACTCGATTCAAACATCCCTATTGGCCGAGGGATGATTAAGTGGATGCCGTTTGCAACGATGCCTGAACAATACGAAAATGTAAATCAAATGATTCAAAATCAATTAAAAAAAGAGTATCCAAAGTTAACGGATGACGCACTTCAACATAATGAGCGCATGCTGCAATCATTGCTCGGTAAAAGAGCCATTATTCGGTATTGGGCGAATGGGTATGAGATGATGATTGAATGTACGGTAGAAAGTATTATCAAAGAAACGAATATGATTATGGTGAATAAAGATAATTCTCTACTCCCGATTTATTTTTATCACATTTATGAGGTTGAACAAGGTAGTAATTTATGGGCATAAAAAAGTGGCGCCTGAAAGGTGCCACTTAATTGGTTCTATGACTCTAATCGACTTAGTCGACTTGTAAGAGCTTTGTATTTTGGTGATTTTTCTTTTATCCAGAATAGTAATAAGATAAATAACATCGCACTCACAAGCATTGCGAGTAATACGTATATGACTGTACTGAATTCGTGATCGAATGCCTGGTTGAATATTGCTGTTCTGTAACCGATGACTGTATAAGACATTGGTAAGAATTCATATAGTTTTTGGTAAATCGCGTTTGTCGTTTCGATTGGGAATGTTCCCCCACTCGCTGATAATTGAACGATGAGTAAGATGATACTTAAGAATTTACCGAAGTTACCGAATAATGTAACTAACGCACCAATCATCGTAATAGATAATAATGCCCATACATAGTTGAGTAGGAAGAATCTCCAGTTACTACCGATATCGACTTGCATAATGAAGTCAACGACAATCGTAATGAGTGATGAGATGATTAATGCATGTACCATATATAGGAGCATACGGCTGACCCATGCTTTAAATACACCAGTATGTTCATCAAATATTTTGTTGTTTGGATAGACGACGTTAAACGTAATTGATCCAATGAATAAGCTAATTGCAACGATTAACGGTGCAAAGCTTTGTCCGTAGTTTTGAGTCTTAACTACGTTATTCGTTTCTAAATGAACGGGTTGTGCGATATCTTTTGCACCCGCTTCAGTAAACGCTAGGTTTTCTTCCTCGATTTTATCGAGTACTTTTTTAAGTTGCGTATTAATTTCGTTTAATGAGTCTGAAAGCTGTTGTGAACCTTGTTGTAACTCACCTAAACCGTTATTTAATTGTCCCATTCCATTAGCTAATTCGTTCGCGCCATTTGCTGCTTCGCTTGCTCCTTGAGCAAGTTGATTTGCTCCACCACTTATTTCGCCAGCACCTTGCTCTAATTGACCTTGTGCCTGGACGAGCTGTTGTCCTGCAGGACCTAAGTTTGGTGCAATTTGCTCTAGTTGTGCAGTCATTTGTTGCTCACCTTGGTAGAGCTGACCAGCTCCTCCACTTAACTGATTTGCACCATCATTGAGTTGTCCGATACCATTGTTTAATTCATTTGCTCCTTGAGATAGTTGTCCTGAAGCGTTATGTGCTTCAATAAGACCAGCATTTAATTCATCTGCTCCATCTGTCAGTTGCTGAATTGCATCTTGCGCGTCTTTACTGTCTGACTCTACAGAGTTTAGTTGATCGACAATCGCTGTAATATAATTATCAGTAATTTCTTTACGTACTTCTTCGATAATGAAATGTCCTACTTGCTCTGACATGAGAGAACCGATGAAGTTATGTCCAGGGTTTAAGTTCAGAGACATTTCAACTTGCTCAGGATTATCCGTTAAGAAGGACATCGCTTTTTTAGACGTGTCTTCAGGAATCAAGATATATCCGTACGTATCTCCTTTTTGTAACGCTTTTTTCGCAGTATCTAAATCAGTAAACTGCCAATCTAAACGATCTTCCTCTTTTAATTCTTCTATTAAAGAATCACCGACATGGATTTCCTCGTGACCTTTGTCTTCGTTTACGATGTGAAATTTCATCTCTTCAGTATTTTCATATGGATTCCACATTGCACCTAAAAAGATAACAGCATATATAAATGGAAGTGTTGAAACGACTAGAAGAGAAATTAATAACACAGGCGTTTTCCGTATAAACTTAAAATCTCTTAACATTTAATCACCTTTACTTTTTAATTTCCGTCAAAATGATGAGTACAATAAAACATTATAATACGCAGTGAGTCGAATTACAAGAATTTTAATCAACATAGTGTATAATATTATACAAAGAATAAAACAGGAGCGATAGAAATGAAAAAAATGGATTTGCGAGTGATCAAGACGTTAAAACGTATCGATGAATCAATCGTCGAGCTACTTCGTGAGAAAAGTTTTGAAGATATCACGGTAAAAGACATTTGCGAACATGCGATGATTAACCGTGGAACATTTTATAGCCATTATAAAGATAAATACGATCTCATTGACTCATATCAAAAAGAGTTAATGATTGGTGTGGAGGATGTGCTATATAGAAGTAAGGAAGTAACTCAAAAAGAAGAAGAAATGAAAGAGATACTTGAAGGGTTATTTGTATATATCGAAGACCATAAAGATAAAATATTCGCAACGGCAATTGCAGTCGGTCGATTACAATTTATAGAGGAGTTCTCAAAATATACGTATAAATTTTATGAGGCGAAACAAAAAGAGTATGGTATTACAATCGCTCAAGATAATTTTAGAAATTATCTTATTACGTATATGTCCAATGCACATATCGGTATTATACATCGTTGGTTAGAAGGTGGTTGTAAAGAATCGCCAAAAGAGATGGCTAATACCGTAGAGAAAATTACAGTGAACGGAATTTTTAAATCACTTTTAGTAAATGAAGAAGTAGTTATATAAAGGAGTGCCTAGAAGGTGCTCTTTTTTATATACATTTTAATTATTCAAAAAAATTAAAATCTTTTAACTATTTCATGAAAAGGTATTGTAAACGGAGAGAAAAAGGTATACGATACTTAAATGACTCATATCAATTTTATAAAAATGAATGTCAAAAATAAGAAAAGGAGGAGTCAATATGTCCAACAATGAAATGGACCGTGGTCTAAAAGCACGTCACGTCTCTATGATTGCGATTGGTGGTGCGATTGGAACAGGGTTATTTGTCGCGACAGGTGGTGTAATATCTCAAGCTGGACCCGGAGGGGCTTTACTTGCATATTTAATTATCGGTGTCATGCTTTACTTTTTAATGAGTACTATCGGGGAGCTTGCGACGTTTTATCCAGTGTCAGGTGCATTTAGTGCGTTCTCGACGCGTTTTATCGATCCATCGGTTGGGTTTGCAATCGGTTGGTTATATTTAATTATCGGCGTATTAGTATCTGCGGTTGACATAATCGTTGCTGCAAACGTAATTACGTTTTGGGAAGCGATGCAGTTTCTTTCACCATTTGGCTGGAGTATCGTATTTTTCATTATCATCGTATTACTAAATATATTTACAGTAAAACTTTATGGTGAAGCGGAATATTGGCTTTCTCTTATAAAAGTTACTACGATTTTTGTATTTATCGTATTCGGTGTGTTAATGATTTTTGGAATCCTTGGTGGTGAAACGTACGGCTTTAAAAACTACACAATTGGAGAAGCTCCGTTCGTTGGTGGCTTTGCTGGATTCTTTAGTGTACTACTTATAGCTGGTTTCTCTGTCGGAGGTACTGAAGTTGTTGCAGTCACTGCTGGAGAATCTGACGAACCAGAAAAATCGATGCCTAAAGCAGTAAAGCAAGTGTTTTGGAGAATACTTATATTCTATATCGGTTCAATTGCAGTCATTTCAGCGATTTTACCATACACAGATCCGATGTTATTAAACGAATCCGGATCAGTAAACCAAAGTCCGTTTACAATTGTTTTCGATAGAATTGGTATTGCATTTGCTGCGTCTGTCATAAACGCAGTTGTTTTAACAGCATTACTTTCAGCATCGAACTCGATGTTATACACAGCAAGTAGAATGTTATATTCACTCGCAAATAATAAGCAAGCACCAGCATTTTTAGGAAAAGTTAACGAACGTACACGTTCTCCGCTTTCAGCGGTCATTACAGTAATCGTTGCCGTGTTTTTAATTATTGTATTTTCTAACTTCAAAGAAAATGCGATTTTCTTCTTATTAGAACTCGTTGGATCGCTGATCATTGTGGTTTGGGGCTCTAACGTTTGGGCGCAAATTCGATTACGTAAAGCAATCAAAGTACAAGGAAAAAATGTAGAAGACGTCTTACCATTTGTCGGTAAAGGGTATGTGATTGGTAAAATAGTTGTGATTTCAGTGTTATTCTTACTATTCGCAGGTGGGGCTATTCCACACTTATTAAACTTAAACTTTAAAAATGTCTTTGGACATTTCTTACCGTTTATATTATTTGGAGCAGCAATTGTTATTCATAAGTTAATAACAGGTAGTAAAATGGTCAAGCTGTCTGAGATAGACTTAGAACGTAAACGCACAGAATAATCTTAAAGAGTACTGATCTTTCAGTACTCTTTTTTAGAGGTGAAACGATGATTATTACGACGCCATTAAAGTACGATGCAGCACTGCGCGATGAGACTATTGAGTTAGGAAAAAAGTACAATATAGAATTTGTTGAGCGTTATAAACAAAGCGTGAAACAACTAAAGTATAGAAGTAACGATATACTCGTAATCGGAAAAGAAAAAGTGCAGTATATATCTAAAGAAGGTACATTTACGTATCACCCAAATTTTGCGCAAGTCCGTTTGCGACGTATATTAAAAGGGGAAGACGATCCGTTTTTAGAAGCGACAAATCTAAGAAAGAACGATAAAATATTGGACTGCACAATGGGACTCGCATCAGACAGCTTAATCGCAGCCCATGTAACGGATAGTGTTACATCTCTCGAGTCCGTTCGTAGCATATATTTGACTGTGTCAATAGGGTTAATGAAATATCGCTATACGTTACAACAATTAGAGAAGGCTTCAAAGCGTTTAACAACATATAATGTAGACGCATATTCATACTTAAAAGAACAACCAGAAAATAGTTATGACGTCGTCTATTTCGACCCGATGTACGATGAAGCGGTACAATCTGAAGGTATAGACTCATTAAAGCAACATGCAAACTATGCAAATTTAACAGAAGAAGTATTTGAAGAGGCAAAACGTGTGGCAGCTAAAAGAGTTGTTTTAAAAGCGCATTATAATAGTCCCTTATTTAAACAATTTGGATTTATGCAATGCATTCGTAAAAACACCGTATCGCATTATGGAGTTTTACTCACATCATAAGGAGTTTATTTTTCCTTTATACGTTTAATAATAGAATCATGAGATATTAATCTGTATAATGTAAATTGATATACAATTTCGTTTGCAATAGTTATTTTGAAGTGCATAAAAGAATTTAAATATAAGGAGATTATTATGAAGATAGCATACATTATCGATAGTACAGCGGATCTCGATTTAGCTTATGAAAATCACCCAGATATTTATCGAGTGAGTCTTCACGTGACATATGAAAATGGCGACGTGATTGAGGACTCTAAAGATGAAACTAAAATTCAAGAATTTTACAGAAGGTTAAAAAAAGAAAAGACGCCACCAAAGTCATCACAGCCATCGCCTCAAGCGTTTATGGACGTATTAGATAAAATCGTCGAAAAAGGCTATGACGCAGTGATTGGTATTACTTTATCTGCAAAACTGAGTGGAACGTTCCAAACGATGCAGATGATTATGGAAGAATATAAAGACAAGATTCAAGTGTATCCAATCAACTCTGAAAACACATCTTACGTCATCGGTAGTATGGTCGAACAAGCGATGGAACTTGATGAATCAGGTGTTGAAATTGACAAGATTATCGAGCACTTAAAGTGGGTGGCAAGTGAATCAGAGGTATATTTACTCGTTAAAGATTTACACAACCTTGTAAAAGGTGGTCGTCTCGGTTCTGCATCGGCAGTTCTCGGCTCGTTATTACGCATTCGTCCAATTATGAAGTTTGATAACGATGAAGGCGTTAAGTTATATGAAAAAGTACGAACAGATCGTCGTGTCATGGCAAAATGGGTGGAAATATTAGTTGAAAAGTATGAACACTTTAAGGGGAATTTAGATGTCGTAGTTGTTCACGGTGACGTGGAACAAGACGCATTAAAAATTGTGGAAAACTTTAAAGAAAAGTTTCCGGATATTAAATACCACGTTTATTACTTAGGATCAGTACTTGGAGTACATGGTGGTAATGGCGCAATTGGTATGGCATTTATTCCAAATCAATACGAAAAATAATATAAAAGGCACGTTTCCTAAACTTAGGGAACGTGCCTTTGTTATTATTTTCTTAATGATGCTAAGAAACTTAAAATTGAAAGTGATGCAAGTTTAAGTGATGATTTTGACTCATCAAAGCTATCTCCAGCTAAGTAGTGCTTTACAGCTGCCGCACTCATAACAATCGATGCCATTAACGAACCGAGGCGTCCGAATGTTTTACTAACTAGTGATAAGCTCATTAACACTGCGCCGACACTTTCTAAGTAGCCAGCAATTAACATTTCTCTAGAGTTTACATTGAATTTTTTCTCAAAGTCTTCTCCAAGTTCACCGTTCGCTCTTACTTTATTTACACCTGACTGGTAGATGTTTGATGCAACGTACCAGTTAATAATATGTCTAAACATAATTGTCCACTCCTTCTAATTGTCTATTATACAATGTATCCAATTCATACGTATGTTAAACGCTCTAAAACAAAATTAATACAAAATATGTAATAATCGATAGTAAACTCGATGTGACTAAGAGAGATACCATCGGTGCTTTTGCTTTGTTAAAGAGAGTTTTAAACGAAACGTTTAAACCGAGGCCAACCATTGCCATAATCATAAAGAACTTCGCTATTTCGTCAACGATACTCGACACATTGCTCGGAATATCTATAAACGTATTGACGACAGCAAGTAATAAAAAGCCGATTAAAAAATATGGGAAATTCACTTTTTGTCTATCATTCGTGCTGTTATTTCGCTTTGACCATATGTACATTAATGCAAAGCTCACCGGTACGAGTAAAAATACACGAGACAATTTTGCGAGTAACGCATACGCGAGACTATCGTCACTTACTCCACCTGCTAATACGACTTGTGCAATTTCATGTAAGCTGATTCCAACCCACATACCGTACACTGTGTCTGTCATTGAAACGACCGGGTATAAGAATGTGTAAATGAGTGCGAAAAACGTCCCGACGAGCGATATTAAACCGATGCTAATCGCTGTGTCTTCTTCATCACTTTTAATAATCGACGATACCGCACCGATCGCAGCGGCACCGCATATGCCTGTACCAAATCCAAGTAATAACGCGATGTCTTCATTACCTTTAAGTAGCTTATTGATGAACATTAATAGGAACACACTAAAAAGAATTACGAAAACACCACCGACGAGTAGCCATAGACCATCAGTTGCGATTGTATATAAGTTAAGTTTTAGTCCGTATAAAATAATCGCGACACGTAGTAACTTTTTAGATACGAACGTAATGCCGTCGGATAATAGTTCTGGGTAACCTAGAGTATTTCTGTAAATCATAGAGATAATAATCGCAATTGCAAGTGCACCAATACTCGAAAATAACGGTAGTTGAGCGAGTATATAACTGATTGAAGCAATTAGTATTGTAAATAAAATGCCATATGTAAATAACTTTTTATTTTTCATAGGTTCCCCCTCCTATACTTAATATTATAATCTAATAATATCTATACTTGGTCAACATGTTAAATGTGTTATAACGTAGCTTTAATATGATAAACTAGAACTGTTAACACTCATAAAGGAGACATCTATATGAAAGTCGCACTATTTGATTTTGACGGAACACTTTATCCATATGAAACGTTCCAAACACTTCGATACCATATGCGTGACAATCCAAAATATAAAAAGTACTATAAACACTTTGTTCGTCGCTTTGCACCGACGTATTTTGGGCACAAATTAAAACTCGTTCCAGAACTCCAATTTCAAAATAAAGCATTAGAATCCTATATTTATGCATTTAAAGGTGCTTCTAAAGATGAAGTGGAGACATTTTTCAGTGAAGTCGGAGAAGCGATGAGAGAACAGTTAAACCAAACGGTGGTCGAAAGGCTACAATGGTTACGTGATAACGACTACTATACGATTTTAATTTCAGGTGCATTTCAACCGATGTTAAAGGCGATGTTTAAAGATGAATTTAGCCACATTATCGGTTCAGAAGTGAATTACAATAAGAAGGGCATCCTATCGACTAAAATACCATTTGTACGAGTATTTGGTGCGAGGAAAATCGATTTAATTCGTAATCATTTAAAACATAATAATGTCGACTGGGATAAAAGCCATGCATATAGTGATAGTGCGACGGATTTAAGTATGTTAAAGCTCGTAGGGCATCCAGTCGTAGTGAAACCAGATGCGAACCTTAAAATTATCGCGAACAAAAATGGTTGGGAAATTTTAAATTAAAGGATGATATAACTATGTCATTAATCAACATCAGTGAATCAGAACTATATCCGACAGAGTCATTCGGACCTGCGGTCGAAGGTACGTTGATTTATAATGTACAAGGACAAGCAGAGTGGGAAGGTGCATTCATTACAACGAATGAACGTCTTATAATGAATGTCAATATGAATGGTGAAGCATACCGCAGAGTATTTGATTATAAAGATATAAAAGACGTATATCAGAATGAGCACGGGCTATTTATTGAATTTCCTGAAGGGATGGGGAAAATCGCACTCGTAGAGACGAAAACAGGCAATGAAGAGACATTTGTTGAATATGTTAAAAAGAAGTTAGGTTAACTTAAAAAAGATAAGTTCTAGGCTTTTATAACGATATTGAGACATATATAATAATAATTGAATATGAAATAGGGAGATCGATTCAATATGGCAAATGAGGAGAAGAAAAATGTAGTCCTTATTGGGGGCGGCATTATGAGTGCAACGCTAGGTGCGCTCATTAAAGAGTTAGAACCAAGCTGGAATATTAAGATGTTTGAAACGCTAGAAGCTCCTGCTCTAGAAAGTTCAAGTCCATGGAACAACGCAGGTACAGGGCACTCAGCACTATGTGAGTTAAACTACACACCAGAAGACGCTAACGGCAACGTTGACATTACTAAAGCGGTAAACGTCAATGAAAAATGGCAAACGTCATTACAATATTGGGCACATTTAGTAAATTCAGGTCAGTTAAAAGCCCCAGAAAAATTTATTAAAAAAGTACCGCACTTAAGCTACGTCGAAGGTAAAGAAAACGTGGCATTTTTAAAGAAACGTCAAGAACTATTAAAAGACCATCCATTATTTGAAGGTATGGAATTTAGCAGTGATAAAGAAACGTTAGAACAGTGGATGCCGCTTATGATGGGAGGACGCGAGTCATTCGATGACATCGCTGCAACGTATATCGATAAAGGTACAGACGTTAACTTTGGAGAGTTAACGAAGCAATTATTCGATAATCTAGAAGAACAAGGCGCCTCATTACAATATAAACATGAAGTCGTAGATTTAAAGAGAATTGACGACAGTAAATGGGAAGTTCAAGTGAAAGATTTAACGACTGGGAGATCAGAATTCCATATTGCGGACTTCGTATTTATTGGTGCAGGTGGCGGAAGTTTACCACTGTTACAAAAGACAAAATTACCAGAGTCTAAAAACATCGGTGGTTTCCCAGTGAGTGGACTTTTCCTCGTCTGTCAAGATGAAGAGATCGTTAACCAACATGAAGGAAAAGTATACGGTAAAGCAAAAGTTGGTGCCCCACCAATGTCAGTACCACACTTAGACACACGTTATATCGATGGTAAGAAATCATTACTGTTCGGACCGTTCGCAGGATTTTCTCCGAAGTTCTTAAAAACAGGGTCATACTTCGATTTAATTGCTTCTGTAAAACCAAACAACGTGTTTACAATGCTTGCTTCAGGAGCGAAAGAAATTCCATTAACAAAATATTTAATTAGCCAATTATTACTATCAGACAACGATAGAATTGAAGAGTTAAGAGAGTTCGTTCCAACAGCGAAAAAAGAAGATTGGGATACAATCATAGCAGGACAACGTGTTCAAGTCATTAAAGATACAGACAAAGGAAAAGGAACATTAATGTTCGGAACAGAAACAATCGTTTCTGAAGACGGAACTGTCGCAGCGTTACTCGGAGCATCACCAGGTGCTTCAACATCAACTGATGCGATGATCAACGTATTAAAACACTCATTTAAAGATTCGTTTGAAAAGTGGGAAGCGGAACTTAAAAAGATGATTCCGTCTTATGGTAAAAAACTTTCAGACGAAAGAGACTTATATAACGTCATAGACAAAGAAGTACGTGAAGTACTAAAAATTAACTAAAATAACGCCTAGCGATACTAAGTCGCTAGGCTTTTTTACTGGATTCTCTAGAAAGTTATAACGCTATCGGTTATAATATAATAACGATAGAAATAACGATAGGAGAGACGACAATGCAAACACCAGTGTATTATTCAACGGCACAAGTGACAGATATGGTCGAATTGTCTGATCAAAATGTACGTAAATACTTCCGTATGCTAGAAGAACGTGGATATGAAGTAACACGTGACGAATACCAACGACGTCTATTTTCTCAAAATGACGTACTTATATTACAAGAGATGATCAAAATCTCTAAAGAACCTGGGTATACGCTAGAGCTCGCTGCAGATGAAGTATTAAAACAAGCAGACGATATTATAGAAAAAAATAAAGAAGAGAAAAATGACGTTGCGTCGAATGAAGAGGTGCTTAAAGCACTACGACTCGTCGTCGATAAGCTAGAAGAAATGCGTCAGGAAAACGTAGAACTTCATCAAAATATTAAAACGCTCGTATCACGACTCGACCGTTATGACGAAAATCTACTCGATACGAAAGAGCAACAACAACTCCTCGTATCAGAAGTATCTTCTATTAAAGAAGACCTTCAACATTCTGCTGAGAAAGTAGAATCTGATAATAAAGACCTAGAAGAAATAGAAGCATCGATTCCAAAAGAAGAAACAAAAGAAGAGCCATCAGAAGTAGAAGAAACTGAAGAAGTTAAAGATGAGTCTGAAGAGATAAAAGAAGAAATTCAAGAAGAATCAAAAACTGAAAGCGAAGATAATCGAGATAGTTACGATATGAATGATTATCAACCGAAAGAGACGGACAAAGAAGAGAACGAAGAATCTTCTCAAGTGACATTTACTCCAGAGAAAAAGAAAAAAGGGTTTCTCGCACGATTATTCGGAGGTTAAGTATTATTTGTTTCACATGAAACGTGTTACAATACTTAAGAGATTATTGTGTGGACGTAATATTATGACTGCCACTTTTAGTGGCAGTTTTTTTGCAGTTAGATAGGAGGATTGTTTGTGATTATTCACATTTCACAAAACGCATGTGAAAACCAAATCGATGAAATTACACAGTTCGTTGAGTCGATGGGCTTAAATGCACATCGTTCCAACGGTTCAAATAGAATTATTTTAGGCTTAACAGGAGACGTATCTAAGGTAGATGTGAACACGCTGAAAAAATATCATATCGTAGAAGGTGTATATCGTATTACCGCGCCTTATAAAAAAGCAAACCGTCAATTCCATGAAAAAGACAGTATTATCGATATCGGCGGTGTTAAAATTGGAGGGCCACACTTTTTAATGTGTGCTGGGCCTTGTTCTGTCGAGAATGAGACAGATACAATCGAGCTCGCGAAAAAGCTAAAAGCATCTGGTGCAAACGCGTTAAGAGGCGGAGCATTTAAACCAAGAACGTCACCTTATAGTTTCCAAGGCCTTGGCGTGGAAGGGTTAAAAATTTTAAATGAAGCAAAAAAGGAAACCGGACTTCCAATCGTTTCAGAGCTTATGGGAACAGAACATTTAGATACATTTGTTGACATGGTTGACGTCATTCAAATCGGTGCACGTAATATGCAGAACTTTGATCTATTAAAAGCAATCGGCCAAACAGATAAACCAATTCTTTTAAAGCGCGGTATGTCAGCAAAAATTGAAGAATGGTTAATGAGTGCAGAATATATATTAGCAGGTGGCAATAAAAACGTTATTTTCTGTGAGCGCGGTATCCGTACGTTTGAAGATGCAACTCGTAATACGCTAGATATTCAAGCAGTACCTGTTGTACAAAAAGAGTCACATTTACCAATCGTCGTCGATCCATCTCATGCAGCAGGTGTTCGTTACGTCATTCCGTCAATGGCAAAAGCAGCGGTAATGGCAGGAGCAAACGGACTTCAAATCGAAGTGCACCAAAATCCTGAAAAAGCATGGAGTGATGGTCAACAATCGTTAACACCTGAAGAGTTTAGTGATTTAATGTCGACGATACAATTATTGCTCCAAATGGAAGGCAAGACATTATAAGCCTATAAGTGCTATAGTCATGTTTTAATTAAAGGAGAGTTATGAATAAATCAATTCAAAGCCACGCGATGGTCATCATGATGTTAATCGTTATCGTGACATTTATAATCGCATTTATCGTTTCGATGAGTTACTTAGTGGAATCGGAGGACGAGCCTTTGTATACATTTGAAGAAGCGTTACAACTACAATTAAATAATGGAACAGAAGATTTAAAATTTGATTCGGGCTACCTTGTACCTGCGACAGAAGATGATATTAAAAATGCGATGGACCCAAAAAATCAAGGCGTATTTCAGTTTGTACAACTAGATAATAAGTCAAAAATCTCTGTTGAAGATGCTAATGAATTGTTAAAAGACTCAGGTGTTTTAAAAGATACTGGTGAATTTTTTGTTCAGGCAGAAAAAGAATATAATGTGAATGCATTATATTTAATAGCACATGCAAAAATAGAAACTGGTAACGGAAAGTCAGAGCTCGCAAAAGGAATTAAAGTTGATGGAACGACGTACTATAATTACTTTGGAATCGGAGCATTTGATATCGGGGCGATAAAAACAGGAAGCAGTTATGCCAAAAAAGCGAATTGGGATTCAAAAGAGAACGCAATTCTCGGTGGTGCGAAATTTATTAAAGAGCATTATTTTGATAATAATCAAGTAACGCTCTACGATATGAGATGGAATCCAAACTCGCCAGGAACGCATTTATATGCGACTGATATTAGATGGTCTGATTCTATTGCTAGAGTGTTAGAATCACATTACGAAGCAGTACAATTAAAGCCGGATTTTATAGAGAAAGACATATATAAAGAGGAGTAACGCTATGCGTTACTCCTCTTTTGCTCCGATCACTCTATTCGGATGGCTATAAATATTGAATCCACCACGTCTAATAAAACCGACTGCCGTTATATTTAAATCTTCAGCAAGGCGAAGCGCCAAGTCTGTTGGTGCAGATTTAGATAATACGATACCGACTCCGATTTTAGACACTTTCGTTAATACTTCAGAAGACATTCTTCCACTAAAAATAATCACTTTGTCGTGAACGGTAATACCGTTTTTTAAGCAATAGCCGTAAAGTTTATCGAGTGCGTTATGTCGACCGATATCTCCACGTTGTACGATGATTCCGTCAGGTGAAGCAATACTCGCGTTATGAATACCGCCAGTTTCTTTAAAGACGTCAGACGTATTTTGCATCGTCTCCATAAGGTCAACAATCTGCTCTGGTGTCACTTTCGTTTTAGACATCGATACTTTTGACATCTCCATATCACTTTGGAAATAAAACTGTCGACTTTTACCACAACATGACCCGAGGACGCGTTTTGTAAAGCTGAACACATCAATCGGAATTTCTCGAGTTGTTTCAATGTGACAAAAACCACCACGGTCATCGATGTTCATCGTTTTAATATCGTTAAACGAACGAATCACTCCTTCAGAGGCTAAAAAACCAATGACTAACTCTTCGAGATGGTCTGGAGTACAAACGAGTGTTGCAAACTCTGTGTCATTGATGTAAATCGTTAATGGAAACTCTGTAGCGACCTTGTCAGTTAACGTTTCGAATGCATTATTTTTATATTTTATAATCGTTTCATTTGAAATAATATCCAATTTAATTATCCCCTAATAAATATATTGTAAACCCTTACTTACAGTTATATAATTCTAATTATACTTGATTGACAACTTTGTGAAAAGGAAGTAAGGGGGAAACACAATGTCAACAACGAAAAATCGCTGCTCATAGCACTGGCCGGTGTAGCTTTACATATTTCTATCGGGTCTGTTTATGCGTGGAGTGTATTTACTCAACCATTACAAGACAAAATTGGTTGGACGTTAAGTGAAGTATCGCTAATTTTTAGTATCGCGATATTTTTCTTAGGAACATCTGCAGCATTTATGGGTCACTTTGTTGAAGCGAGAGGACCAAGAGCATCAGGTTTAATCTCAACGATATTCTTCGCATCTGGTTTAATCGTTTCTGGGTTTGCCGTACAGATTGAAAGTCTTTGGTTACTATATCTTGGTTACGGTGTCCTCGGTGGTATTGGACTCGGTATCGGGTACATTACACCAGTTTCAACTTTAGTTAAATGGTTCCCAGATCGACGTGGAATGGCGACAGGTCTTGCAATTATGGGATTCGGATTTGCAGCGATGATCGCAAGTCCAGTAATGGGGTACTTAATCGATTCAGTTGGAATCGCAAACACGTTTTACATAATGGGTGCGACATACTTCGTAATTATGCTTTCAGCGAGTCTCTATATCGAAAGACCACCTGAAGGTTACCACCCATCAGGTGTTCCATTAGAAGAACAACCAGAGCAAAATAAAGACTACGTGCAACTTGTTGCGAACGAAGCAATTAAAACACGTCGATTCTATTTCTTATGGTTAATGTTATTCATAAATATTACGTGTGGAATCGCGATATTAGCAGTTGCAAGTCCAATGGGACAAGAAGTTGCAGGTTTATCTGTAAAGAGTGCGGCACTGATGGTAGGAATTATGGGAGTATTTAACGGTGCAGGACGATTATTCTGGGCAAGTATCTCAGATTATATTGGTCGACCAAATGTGTATACTATATACTTCATCATTCAAATCGTCGTATTTGCGTTACTACCGTTTACAACAAACGGCGTACTATTCATGATTATGTTATTCATCATGATTTCTTGTTACGGTGGAGGATTCTCAGCAATTCCAGCGTATATCGCTGACTTGTTCGGTACAAAACAACTCGGTGCAATCCACGGATATATTTTAACAGCTTGGGCACTTGCAGGTTTAGTTGGACCATTTATCGTAGCAAAAATTTACGAAGCAACACAAAGTTACGACATGACATTATACATTTTCGTTGCGATGTTTGTCGTAGCGTTAATAATTTCGATTCTCATCCGCTCAGATATTGCTAAAATTAAAAGAGAATCAGAGTTAAACAACTAAACAAGCGAATCAGTTTAGACGAATTAAATCATTCATCATTCCTACCCTATATTGTGTATAATATAGGGTAGAAATATTTTGAGGGGGAAATATAATGGGCAAAACATTACATCCAGGTCCAATTAATAAGACAAAACGCTGGGACCCCAAATTATGGGTAAGTCCAATTCCATTTGGATTAACTAAAGTTAAACCACATCATATGAGAGATACAGCCAAAATCGTATGGAAAAATAGAGATAACTTAAACTACGCCAAAAACATCATTTTAAAAGGTGTATGTGACGGGTGTGCATTAGGTGTGTCTGGTCTTCAAGACCAAACGTTAAACGGTCCACATATGTGTACGACACGTTTTAACGTATTACGTTTAAATACTGCACCACCAATTGACCCAGAGTTTTTACACCAAGATATCGATGAGTTACGCAAATACTCAAGTCGTGAGCTCCGTGAAAAAGGAAGAATTCCTTATCCGATGATCCGCCGTAAAGGCGAGCGTCGTTTTACACGTATTTCTTGGGATGAGGCAATGGAGCAAATTTCAGATAAAATGCGTGAATTAGATCCGAAACAATACGCGTTTTACTTAACGAGTCGTGGGATTACAAACGAATCGTACTATGTAGCAGCTAAAATAGCGCGTTTCTTAGGTACAAACCATATCGATAACGCATCACGTATTTGTCACTCACCATCTAAATCAGCATTAATGCGCTCAATTGGTGTTGGTGCCTCAACTTGTAACTATCAAGACTGGCTAGGTACAGATGTACTAGTATTCTGGGGATCTGTTGCATCTAACGCATCACCAGTATCAACGAAATACATGATGGAAGCGAAAAAACGTGGTACGAAAATTATCGTCATTAACCCGTACCGTGAACCAGCACTTGAAAATTATTGGGTACCATCGGTAACAGAATCTGCATTATTCGGAACGAAAATTGCAGATGAGTTCTATGAAGTAAATATCGGTGGAGATATCGCGTTAATGCACGGTATCATGAAGCATTGGTTTGATATGGAAGAAGCACGTGAAGGTGCAGCCATTAACCATGAATTTATTAAAGACCATGTAAACAACTACGAAGACTTAGTAGAAAACGTAAAATCACAAGATTGGGATGAAATTGTTAAGTCTTCAGGTATTTCTAAGAGTGATATTATCGAGCTTTCTGAAACACTAGCGCAAGCAAAAACAGGTGTTATGGTATGGGCGCTCGGTTTAACGATGCACTCACACGCAACAGATAACATCTCACAAGTTGCGAACATCGCGTTATTACGTGGATGGTTAGGTAAAAAACATTGCGGATTAATGCCACTACGTGGACACTCAAGTGTTCAAGGTTCAGGAGAAATGGGTGCAGATCCATTCTCACTTCCTGGTGGAGGATTTGACGATAAAAACGTCGAAAGAATCGAGAAGTTATGGGGCTTTGACTTACCAAACTGGCCTGGAGATACAGTCGGTGTAACGATTGAAAACGCAATGTTAGACGAAGACAACGAAAGAAAACTAAAACTATACTATATGTCAGGTGGTAACTTCTTAGAGACGATGCCAAACCCTGACTTTGTAGAACAAGCTTTAGCTAACTTAGATATTCGTGTGCACCAAGATATTATTTTAAATACGTCTACACTTGTCGATGCAAAAGAAGCAGTCATCGTATTACCAGCGAAAACTCGTTACGAGCAAGACGGCGGTGGTTTATCGACATCTACAGAGCGTATGGTTTACTTCTCCCCTGAAATTGAAGGAAACCGTAATAGAATCGAAGAAGCACGTAGTGAGTGGCAGATCTATGTCGATCTCGCTAAACGTGTGAAACCTGAAGATAGTCATTTAATCGACTTTAAATCAGGACAAGAGATTCGTAACGAAATCGCAAAAGGTAACCCTGCATATGACGGAGTACAGTACTTAACTAAAGCAGGAGACGTTTACCAATATGGTGGCGCTTGGTTATGTGAAGGTGGCGTATGTCCAACACCAGACGGCCGTGCGAACTTAATTACGATGGAGATTCCAAAGAGTAATGAAAAAGCTGGAGAGTATAAACTCTTAATGCGCCGTGGTTCACAGTTTAACTCAATGGTTTACGGAGACTTAGATAACTTTAACCACATGGGTCGTCATGATGTACTGATCAACCCGAAAGACGCTAAGCGTCAAGCGATTGAAGACGGAGAAGCAATTGTACTTTACAACAAAAATGGAGTATTCCAAGGTCATGCGAGATACGCAGACATCCGTGAAGGTAACGTTGGTACGTTATTCCCAGAAGGAAACTTCTTAGCTCAAATCGGTGTATACGAGAGTTTCGTAGAAATGCCAGATTATAACGCAAACGTTAAAGTTGAAAAAGCAGACTTCTTCAACGCAAATAAAGACAGACAATATTTAGAAAAACCAGTACCGGATTTAGAAGATAATCCGAACTAATTTACAAATACCTGAGGTTTTACACCTCAGGTATATTTTTATATATTGAATATTCAGAAAATTCATTTACTTTTAACTTTGAATGAGGCATAATCAAATCATTAATTAATTTTTAGGTGAGTAAAATGACTTTTGATCCAATTGTAGCAACAGTTTTAATTCTTTTAATTCTCACCATTGGCGAATTGATTTCGATTGTGACACATGCGAGAGTGCCAATGCTGATGACAGCGATGATTTTATATTTACTACTCATATGGTCTGGATTGTTCCCAGAAAATATGACAGAGCAAACGTTAATACCATCACTCGGTATGGTGTTAATACCAGCTCTTATCGTACATATGGGAACACTGATGAGTTATGACATATTAAAGAAACAATGGCGTGCAGTCGTCATTGCATTATTTGGATTAGTAGGTGCTGTAGTGCTCGTACTTACTATCGGAACACTTGCGTTTGATTTTTCAGTAGCAGCGAGTGGTATCGGTCCTATTTCTGGAGGAGTAATTGCACTACTCATTACGACAGAGCGTCTACAAGAACTTGGGTTAACGAGCTTAATCGTCGTTCCTGTCATGATTGCTGCATTCCAAACACCAGTTGGTATGCCAATCACGACTTATTTTATGAGAAAGTACAGTCGTTACTTCTTAAAACATAAAACAGATGCGGAAAAGCAACAAGATTTAGAAAATAAGGAACGTTATGAGCATGCAAGGTTTAATATTTTAAAAAATAATCTTGTTTTACTCACAATCATTTTCGGATTTGGTGCAGTGGCAACAGTGCTGGCTAAATATACTCCGATTCACTATACATTATACTCACTATTATTCGGGATTATTTTAGTGAATCTTCGTATTTTACCAAAAGCAGCATTAGAAAAAGCGAACTCATTCTCATTTTTAATGGCAGCGTTAATGATCGTCATTATTAATACGATGGGAGGTATTACACCAAAAGACGTCGTCAATCACTTCCCGGCAGTCGTTGTAATTTTAGCAGTTGGTGTCGTCGGTCTTTTAATCGGTGGTTTTATCGGTTCAAAGATCGTCGGATGGCATCATACGAAAGGGATACCAGTCGCTTTAACAGCATTACTTGGTTTCCCAGCGGACTACATTCTTTGTGAAGAAGTATCGAGAAGTGAAGCGAGTAATGACAGAGATGAAGAAGCATTATTCGATGAACTCGTATCGCCGATGTTAATCGGTGGATTTGTGACAGTAACTATCGCATCAGCAGTAATCGCAAGCTTTGTGATGGGATTAATTTAGGGGGATTAGAATGAGTAAATTATTAGTTAAAAATGTAAATCTTATCAATGGCTCGGACGAAGACGTATTAGAAAATACAAGTGTCCTAGTTGAAGATGGTAAGTTTGTAGAAGTGAATCCAAAATCAGTCGATGATTCTGTCGAAGTACTAGATGGTGAAGGAAGATATTTAGTACCAGGCTTTATTGATTCACACGTCCATCTCGCGACAGAATTTCAGCCACTTGCTGAAAAACTTGCACAACCATTTTCTTATAACTTTTTTAAATCGATTGAATACGCGCGAAATACAATTAACGCAGGGATTACAACAGTACGTGATGCGTATGGTGCAGATTTAGGATTTAAAAAAGCGGTTGAAGACGAACTCGTCGTCGGTCCGAGAATGGTAATTTCGGTATCTGCATTATCTATTACTGGCGGTCACGGTGATTCAACGAACTATTCTGGTATTGATGTACCACTTATTACACCACATCCAGGACTACCATCGAATATCGCAGATGGCGTTGAAGAAGTACGTAAAAAAACACGTGAAATATTACGTGCAGGCGCAGACGTTATTAAAGTTATGGCTACAGGTGGTGTTTCTACGCCGACAGATCATCCGAGATTTACACAATATTCTCAAGAAGAACTGAATGTCATCGTCGAAGAAGCACGCTATAGAAATGGCGTTAAAGTCATGGCACATGCTCAAGGTGAAGAAGGTATTCAGCAATGTTTAGATGCGGGTATCCACTCAATTGAGCACGGGATTTATTTAACGGATAAAATTATTGATCAAATGAAAGAGCAAGGGACATTTTTAGTACCAACATTACTCGCACCAGTGTCTGTGATTGAATTTGCTGAAGAACTTGGGGTGAGCGAAGTCGGATTAAAGAAATCAAAAGAAGTGTTAGATGCACATGTTGAGAGTTTTAAGAAGGCGCATAAAAGTGGTGTGAAAATCGCAATGGGTACAGATGCAGGTGTGTTTAAACACGGGACGAACTTAAGAGAGTTAGAACTAATGGTCGAGCATGGAATGACACCGATGGAAGCAATTATCGCGTCTACAAAGACAGCTGCAGAATGCTTAGAACTCGATAACGTCGGTCAAATTGCACCTGGATTTTTAGCAGACTTCGTATTATTAAAAGAGAACCCACTAGAAAATATCGGAAGTCTAAAAGACAATGACAACATACTCGTCGTTGCGAAAGAAGGAAAAGTTTTAAAAGATATACGATAAAAAATAATCCGAAGTACAATCTGTACTTCGGATTTTAATTAGTCATAAATTGTAAATTCTTCTGGTAACTCATGTCTTGTTGAGTAAAGGATTGTTTCTGAGATGTTTCTAGAGTTATAACCGATACGCTCAAGTAATGCGATCAGTTCAGCATAGACAGCACCAGATTCAGGTGAGCACGTACCATCGTTAAGGCGTGACACGTGGTCTTGACGTAATTTATGTTCGATTTTATTCGATTGATTACTTAGTTGAATGATTCTTTCAAGTCCTGAAGGATTGTAAATATCTATAGAATCCACCGTCATATCAAGTGAACGTTTGACGTGTTTCATCATTGTCTCAAGACCTTCAAATGCAGCATCTGAGATTTTGATGCGATCTTCTTCTTTTATTTTATACTCGTTAGCAAAGTCTTCAATGAACTTAGCTGTATTCGTGTAAATACGTGTAACTTCAAGTAGTGCAGCGATATTTTCACTATCGATATTACGCTGGTTTTGAAGTTCAAGTATATCCATTAAGTACTTTCGGATACTCTCTTGTACATTATCTACGAGTTGAACTTTTTCGATAATTTTTCGATATCGTTTATCGGTCGGGTTTTCAACGTATTTAAATAAATCTTTAAACGTATCAGAAATAATTAACCCTAGGTTTTTCACTTCACTCTGTGCACTTTGTGTTGCAAGTTGAGGTGATTGTCTAAGTAAAATAGGGTCTAAGAAATTTGGTTTATAATCTTCTACGAGATCTTTACCAGGTACAATTTTAGTTACAATCCAAGCAAGTACACCGATGAATGGTAATTGAATTAACGTGTTAATTACGTTGTATGAACCGTGTGCAAATGCGATTGTCATTGGCTTATTTAAGTTTAATGCAGACTGTAAAAAGTCGACATACATGACGAATAAAGGCATTAATATCATGAAGATTATGGCACCGATAACGTTAAAGATAACGTGTACGGCAGCCGCACGTTTAGCTGCGAGAGATCCAACAAGTGCTGCAAGTATTGCTGTAATTGTCGTACCAATATTATCTCCTAGTAATATTGGTAGAGCAGCATTTAAGTCAACGAGGTCATTTAAATAAAAGTTTTGTAAAATCGCGATCGTCGCACTCGAACTTTGTACGATGACTGTTAATATAACCCCTACACCTAGACCTAAGAAGCTGTTATCACTCATTTCTAACATTAAGTTACGAAATGCCTCTAAGTCTGCGAGAGGTTTCACACCCTCTCCCATGAGTTCAAGTCCGAAGAATAACGCACCGAAACCAAATAATATACGTCCAAGATTATTAATTGATGTTTTGTTAAAGAAAAATAGTAGAAAGCTTCCGACAGCAAGTACTGGTAGTGCGTACTCACCAATATCTAAACCGATAATAAACGCTGTGACGGTCGTACCGATGTTTGCACCCATTATGACACCAATTGCTTGTTTTAATGTCATAAAGCCTGCAGATACGAGACCGATTGTAATTACAGTCGTCCCCGAACTACTCTGTATGAGTATCGTAACAAGCATCCCTGCTAAAATTCCACGTATTGGTGTTGCGGTCATACGGTTTAATATTTCACGTAAACGGTCACCGGCGGCTGCTTGTAAACCGTCTCCCATTGATTTTATCCCATATAAAAATATCCCGAGTCCCCCGAGGAACGAGAAGATAATTTGCATTGGAGTAGCATCCATAATTAATCCTCCGATAAGTCATTAAGATTTATAGCCCTTAAATTATGTATATAAGTATTATAATACCATTTTTCATTGCAAAATAATAAAATTTTATGAACATATGGTAAAATATATTATCAATAAAAAGCAAGAGGTTAAATTATGAGATGGAGTAACGTTATTCGAGGGTTCTTTATGGGTATTACAGAAATGTTGCCAGGTATTAGTAGTGGTACGTTAATGTTATTACTCGGAATATATGATCAAACACTCGTAGCAATAAACGAATTATTTACAAAACGATATAAGAAGTCATTAATGTTTTTAATCCCACTTTTCATTGGGATGGGAATTGCGATCGTGACGATGTCATCACTGATAAACTACATGTTAAATACGCACCCTATAATTACCCACTTTTTCTTTTTAGGACTAGTAATTGGTGTCATACCAATGATGTTTAAATTAGGTAATTATAAAGTGGAGTTTAAAACAGTACATTATTCTATTATCGTAGTAGTGACAGCATTACTATTTTTAATGGATTATTTTGTATTAGAAAAGTCAGATGTAACGTCAGTTGAAATGAGCACGACGATGTTAATGTGGCTGTTTATATGTGGTTTTTTAGGAGCGAGTGCTTTAATATTACCTGGGTTATCTGGGTCAGTGATACTACTTATGCTCGGTGCGTATCCGATACTCATGTATTCGATATCTGAATTTTTATCATTTAACTTTACAGTAACACCGGTATTAGTGGCTGTTGGGCTCGGTATTATCGCGGGAGTATTACTAACGAGCCGAGTGCTACATTATTTACTACGCGTTTATCCGTATTTAATGTACGCACTTATAATCGGATTGTTAGCTGGCTCAGTCTTCCCGATATTTAATGGTCTCCCGAGTCGTCCAACAGAGTGGGTAATTTCACTTATAGCGTTTGTACTTGGGTTATTTATCAGCTACTATATGTCGATAAAAAACAACTCAGACACTATTTAAGTAAAGTAAATTAAAAGAATTCGATAAAAGTGAGTCAGTGCGAGTACAATGTTAATTACAGCAAGTATATTCGTCAGTTTTTTACTGCCGAGGAGTATATAAATAACACTTAACGCGCCGGAAACGACGAGTAAAATAATTCGGATACTTAACCAGTCGATTAATTCATCAGCTGAGTAGTTTGCGTATATATCGAATGCACTCCATGCATTAAATAATATAAAAATTAAAAGTAGTAATTGTTTCATAATTTCATCACCTTCATTAGAAATTATAGCAAAATTTTTAAACGAATGATTGGAGCACATATTATGTATAAAAAATTAAATGTGAACGAAAACGACTATAACACGTTTATTGAGACACATAAAAATGGCGACTTACTTCAGTTAACCGATTGGGCGGAATCTAAAAAGTTAACAGGTTGGTACTATAAGCGTATCGCTATTGGAAACGATGAAAAAATTGTAGGTGCAGCGACGTTACAATTTAAAAAAATTCCAAAAACAAAGTTTACGCTCTGCTACATATCGAGGGGATTTGTCGTCGATTATACCGATGAAGCGGCTGTAAAGACGTTATTATCCGAAACGATAGACGTCGCATTAAAAGAAAATAGTTACGTCATTAAAATCGATCCAGACATTCCTGAAGATGAAAAGGATACATTAAAACTCTTAAAGTCCCTCGGATTTAGACACCACGGATTTTTAGATGGTATGAGTAAAGACGCGATTCAACCACGTCAAACGATGGTGACAGACGTTTCGGTCGACGACAAAGCACTACTTCAAAGTTTCGATAGAAATAACCGTACGAGAGTCCGACGTGCGTTACGCATGGGGACAGTGGTAAAACGTGCATCTCGTGAAGATTTAAAAACGTTTCACGAACTGATGAAAATCACCGGCGAACGAGACGGCTTTTTAACACGCGACATTACGTATTTTGAATCGATGTACGATGCACTCCACGACAACGGGCATATGGAACTGTTTTTAGTCGAACTAAATCCTAAAAACGTAAAAGAAAATATTGAAAAAGACATTTTAAAAGTTAATAAAGATATTAAAAAAGCGGATAAAATCGCCGACGAGACGAAAAAACAAAACCAATTAGACAATCTCAACAACCGTTTAAGCAAATTAAATACACAACTTGAAGAAATAAAAGAGATTAAATCGACAGAAGTATTATCTGGTGCGTTATACGCGCAATGTGGTGAAAAATCGTATTACTTATACGGTGCGTCATCTAACGATTACCGTGACTTTTTACCGAATCATCATATGCAGTTTCATATGATGCAATATGCAAGAGCACACGGCGCAAAAAGTTATGACTTTGGAGGGACGAGTGTTTCACCGCCAGAAGACTCAGAGTATTTTGGGCTATGGCAATTTAAAAGTCAGTGGGGGACAGAAGTATCTAATAAGATCGGTGAATTTGATTACGTATTAAACCGACCATTGTATCACTTACTCAATGCAGCCGTACCGCTGTATCAAAAATCTAAAATGTTTTTAAATAAAATTAGAAAATAGTGGTATATTGAATACAAGTATTCTTAAAGGGGGATCAACTATGTTTGAATATCAACGTTTATATTGGAATCATTTACGCGGCGAACACCTTAAAGTCGTGTTAAACATCGTACTTTACGTCATTTTCTCAAGTATCGTTTCAATAATTGGAATTGGATTAGGATTCGCTGTAATCGGGGGTACAATATTTAGCTGGACAAGTGCACAAAGTGGACCAGGAGCACTCGGTATTATAGGAATCATATTAGCAGTACTATATTTATTTGCATTAGTAATATTTGTCTTATTACTATTAGGATACGGATATTACAATTACTTCTTCTTAGCATATGAAGAAAAAGAATCAAAATTTAATCATGGATTATTCGCCTTTAAAAAAGGACGTTACTTAAAGTCATTAGGACTTGTCATCATCATTTCTATCATTGCTTTCGCAACGAACTTTGCACTTAGTTTTGTTACTTTACCGTTAAATTTAGCATTAGATCCAGAGATAATGATTAGTGGAGATGTTTCGGCTAGCTTCACACCTACCTTAATCATCCTTTCAATCATCGGAATGGTTGTTTCAATTTTTGTTGGATTTATGATTGAGGGTGTGACGTTAAGCATCTGGTTTAGACATTTAGAAGCACCAATGTCAACTCTAGGAGATAAGCTTGCGACTGGAATTAACGTCGTATTTAAAAACTTTAAGCAGTTTTTAAAACTAGTGTTTTCAGTTTTCTTAATCGGCCTGCTACTAACGATTGTCATCGGTGTAATAATCATTAGTGGTGTGGCAATTGGCATGGCACTAAATAATGATATCGCGATGTTCTTTATAGTACCGATTATCATCATAGTTTCGATCGTTATCGGCTTGCTTGGTACTTATCTCATTTACGGAAGTTATGTCACGTTTTATAAAGAAAACCGCGCAAGATTAAACTTAGACGATGAAATTGAATATATTGAAGCATAAAAATAAGCCGTTCTACTTTATAGGTAGAACGGCTTAAATATTGCTAAATATGCTATAAATCCAATAGAGACGAGAGAAATTGTCATTAACGTTAGAGAGAAATAGTTATTTAACTCGTCGTCAGAATTACTTGAACTCGTATTAAATGCTTTTACGCTTATATAGAGAGAAAGTAACGCGACTATAGACCAAGAATATATAGTGAAGAAAATAACACCTTCATTTAAAATGATGTTCACAAAAAATATCGCTTGAATCATAGTAAGTAACATCAATATAACTCGAGTCATAATAGAGGTCCTCTTAAACTACGAATAAATACACGACTAAAGCGATCGCCATCGCTACTGTAAAGGCGTGTATTAAATATAAGTGTCGGTTATCATGTCTCACTTTAAATGCTGTAATTTCTACAGAAAAAATAATAGAGATTGCGAGTAATAACATCATATAATCATCAATGCCTTGGACAGGTAATATGTTAGAAACCAACATACTTAAAAATCCGAGTCCAGACAACAGTCTTATGACAATTAAAAATTTCGCACGTAATCCATATATTGTGACAAACGCCACGAGTAAATAACTAATTAACATCATTATTGTTAAAAATGTCATGCAACTTGACCTCTTTTTCTATAATACTGGTAAATGAAGAACGTCGATAATAACACGAGAAGTGCACCAAACACAAACGGTACACCGTAGTGAATTAAGAATAGTATGTTGAAAAATATCGGTCCGACAATACGCCCGAGACTATCGAGAGAATACGTTGTAGCTGTCATTTTACCAACTTCATGATGTCTTGCTTCTTTCGTAATTTGAGATGTCATTAACGTACGAACGAGTGCATTACCTGACATTAATAAGACGATACAAATTCCCGCGTAAAATAACCCCGTCATAAACGGCAACATAATAAATGCAATTAATGCCATCGCTTGACCGATGATCATCGCACCATATTCTTGGCCATCTTTTAACTTACGAATCACGCCACCTTGAATGATCGCGTTAAAAATTCCACCGATAAAGAACAGTACACCCATCTCTCCTGGTGTAATATCGATTTTTTCTTTACCGAGTAGTTGGAACGTACTTTCCATACCACTCATCATAAACATGACGACAAACGTCGCAACGAGAAGTATACCAACAGGTTGAATAAAATATTCCTTTTGGACAGTGATCCCACGCTCAATATCTGTATTCGAACGATATGTTTCTTGTATTTTCAACACCGAAAAGATAAGCGCAATAAAAATAATAATTGCAGTCATAAAAAATGGTGCTGAGACAGAAACAGATGCGAGTAGACCACCGATACCTGGGCCGAATACGAATCCGATACCCATTGCCATACCGATAAGTCCCATGTATTTAGTACGTGTTTCAATAGATGTAATATCTGCGACCATTGAAGTTGTCGCGACATATAGTGCACCTGACGCCATACCTGCAATGAAACGGCTGATGTAAAGAACCGCAAGACTATTCGAGAAAATCGCAAATACTAAAAAACTTAACATAAAGACAAATAGTCCGCCGATTAATAACGGTCTTCTACCGATACGGTCAGATAACGTTCCAAAAAACGGTGCAGATATAAAACTTGCAATCGAATAAATTGCGATAATGAAACCTAAGTGCAGAGTGCTCACACCAAATACGACGACTAACTCCGGCATAACAGGAATAATCATACTAAACCCAAAATAAATTAAAAACTGGATGAGCATAATAAATAAAATCTTCTCTTTTAAATTCTCTGTCATCGTTAACATCAACTGCCTTTTTTAATTTTATCTTTTATCTCTTTGATCTCACGTTCAAGAGACTCTAACTGCTTCAGCATCTTATCTGGAGCTTGTCCAGTGGATTCAATTTTTTCTAAATCACCCTGGATTCGGATGTAATCATATTTTAAAGTTTCTAAATGTTGTTTTAAATCCATGCTCTCACCTCTAATTATGTAGTTATAGTTAATGATAGCACAAAAGCGCTTTACAGCTCTATGTAAAAAAGCAGGGAATCACTCCCTGCTGTTAAACGTTTATAAATTAGTCATCGCTTTCTACGAAATCTCCTGTATAAGCATCGACTTTAACATCGACGTTATTACCGTTGTCTTGAACGATTTCGATTTCATAATATAAATTACCGTCGTCAAAGTCGGTAGACCATTCTGTTACTTTACCGTTCACATTATCTTTTGCAGTTTGAATCGCATCTTCAACTTTAACTAAGTCGCTGTAATTAAAATACTTATTGTCGTTTTCATCATCTTCTGCTTCAGTTTCTTCTTTTACTACTGATAAATCATTGACGTCTAAACTCACTTCATATTCTTCAGTATCACTTTCGAGCTCTATTTTATAGACATATTGGTTATTTTCTTTCGATACGCCAATGTCAGTTAATTGTCCATCAAAACGAGATTTTGCTTCTTCGATTGCATCTTCAATGGACTTGCTAAAGCTTGCCATATCAAGTTCATCACTTTCGCTAGATGAAGAAGTGTTTGTATTATCATTTGATGAGTTGTCGTTTTCAGATTTGTTATCGCTTGTTGACTCTGTTGTTTCAGTTTGTTTTGATTCGCTTTGGTTAGTTGTTTCTTCATTATTATCGTTGCCACATGCTGCAAGTGTTAGTGACGCTGCGATTAATAATGATGTGATTTTAAATTTAGTGTTCATTAGGCATTCCTCCTATGACTAACTATTGCCACAGTATTGAACATATAAACATAATTCATATTAAACTTATTGCATTGTGCGTCTTTTAACGATAAAATTTATAAATAATTTAATTTCTACTATAAATAGAATAGAGAGAGTATAAGATGAAACGATATTTTCAATTTGATGAGTTAGGTACAAATTATCGTCGTGAAACTATTGGAGGAATCACAACATTTCTTTCAATGGCATATGTTTTAGCAGTTAACCCTGCAATGCTTAGTCTTGCGGGAGTTGAGGGTGTTCCAGATGATATGCGTATGGACATTAACGCAGTATTTGTTGCGACGTGTCTCGCGGCATTTATCGGAACGTTTATTATGGGTGTTTGGGCAAGGTATCCAATTGCTTTAGCTCCTGGAATGGGGTTAAACGCATTTTTCGCGTTCTCTGTTGTACTTGGAATGGGAATCCCGTGGCAAACAGCGTTATCTGGTGTTCTCGTATCCGGTGTACTATTTTTAATACTGACAGCATCTGGTGTTAGAGAGTACGTAATCAATGCGATACCGATGGAGATGAAGATGGCCGTCAGTGCCGGGATTGGTTTTTTCATCGCGTTCGTTGGATTTAAAGGTGCCGGATTTATCGTTGCAGATGAAAACACGCTCGTACATATTGGTAACATTCATGATGCACACGTTATCCTTACAATATTTGGATTAGTGCTTTCAGTCATATTAATGGCGCGTAAAGTCCCAGGTGCGATTTTTATAGGAATGATTATTACCGCGATCGTCGGACTTGTCTTTAACTTGTTACCGATGCCTGAAGCGGTCGTGAGTAAAGTGCCGAGCATTGCACCAACGTTCGGTGCAGCATTTGAAGGATTTTTAAATCCGTCTGAGCTTTTTAATGTACAGTTTTTAGTTGTCGTATTAACATTTTTATTTGTTGATTTCTTTGACACGGCGGGTACATTAGTTGGAATCGCGTCACAGGCGAATTTAATTAAAGATAATAAAATTCCACGTGCGAGTCGTGCACTTGCTGCAGACTCATTCGCAACAATTTCAGGAGCGATTCTAGGTACGTCAACGACGACGTCTTATGTCGAATCGACAGCAGGGGTAGCAGCTGGTGCGAGAACGGGATTTGCAAGTATCGTGACGTCACTACTATTTTTACTCGCGATATTCTTTAGTCCATTAATTGTCGTGTTCACATCTGAAGTGACTGCACCTGCACTTATAATAGTAGGCGCATTAATGGCATCGAACTTAAGCAAAGTAGAGTGGACGCGTTTCGAAGTGGCAGTACCAGCGTTTCTAACAGTAATAATGATGCCACTCACTTATAGTGTCGCAACAGGAATCGCGATTGGTTTTATCTTTTATCCTATTACAATGTTAGTTGCTGGAAGAAAGAAAGATATCCACCCGATCATGTATGTATTAGCAGTTATATTTATTCTCTATTTTATATTTATATTAAGATAAGATATGCTTGATAAAAAAGAGTGAAAAAATCTCGGATAACCCTTGATTTCTTCACTCTTTTAATGTATTATATATAGCGTTGGACTCAAAAAGTGACAGAAAAACTGTCAAGAACATTGCGAAACTCTTGATAAATAAGGGTTTTCTTGTTAAATCGATGAAGCGAGAGGTTACTGACACACCCGGCCCCATTGTCATGGCGGGTGCGTGAGAAAATTTTCGTGGAGAAGTCTATCAATAATGATGACGACCGAGGAGGTTAAAATAATGGCAAAACAAAAAATTCGTATTCGTTTAAAAGCGTATGAGCACAGAGTGCTTGATCAATCAGCGGAGAAAATCGTTGAAGCAGCTAAACGCTCTGGTGCGGAAGTTTCTGGGCCAATCCCACTTCCAACAGAGAAAACTGTTTACACAATCTTACGTGCGGTTCATAAGTACAAAGATTCACGTGAGCAGTTCGAGCAACGTACGCACAAACGTCTTATCGACATTTTAAACCCTACATCAAAAACGGTAGATGCTTTAATGAGCTTAAACTTACCATCTGGTGTGGACATCGAAATTAAACTATAAATTAATATCAGGAGGTGCGACTTTCGATGACCAAAGGAATCTTAGGTAAAAAAGTAGGAATGACTCAAATCTTCGGAGAGAACGGAGAGCTAATTCCAGTAACAGTTATTGAAGCGGCAGGTAACGTTGTCCTTCAAAAGAAAACAGAAGAAGTAGACGGATATAATGCAGTACAAATTGGTTTTGATGACAAGCAAGACTACAAACCAACTAGACGTACTAACAAATACGCAACTAAGGCTGAAATGGGCCACGTTAAAGCTTCAGGTGCAAACCCTAAGCGCTTCGTACGCGAATTCCGCAACCTAAACGTAGATGAATTCGACGTAGGTCAAGAAGTCAACGTAGATACATTTGAAGCTGGAGACATCGTAGATGTTACAGGAACTTCTAAAGGTAAAGGTTTCCAAGGTAACATTAAACGACACAACCAAGCTAAAGGACCATCAAGTCACGGTTCACGTTACCACAGACGCCCAGGTTCAATGGGTATGGTTGACCCATCACACGTTCTAAAAGGTAAAAACTTACCAGGACAAATGGGTGGCGAAAGAGTAACGCTTCAAAACTTAGAAGTAGTTATGGTTGACAACGAGCGCGGCGTAATTTTAGTAAAAGGTAACGTACCTGGACCTAAAAAAGGTTACGTACAAATTTCATCAGCAATTAAAGGTGACAACTAATATAGAAAGGAGGATATACAATGGCAAACGTAGATGTATTATCTATTGATGGTTCAAAAGTAAAAACAATCGAATTAAACGAAGAAGTTTTCGGAATTGAACCAAACCAACATGCATTATTCGAAGCAGTAACGCTTCAACGTGCATCATTAAGACAAGGTAATCACAAAGTTAAAAACCGTGGAGAAGTTCGCGGTGGTGGTAGAAAACCATTCAGACAAAAAGGAACAGGTAACGCACGTCAAGGTTCGATTCGTGAACCACACATGAGAGGCGGGGGCGTAGTATTCGGTCCAACTCCTAGAAATCACGGATTCAAAATGCCAAGAAAAGTTAGACGCTTAGCGTTACGTTCTGCATTATCAGTAAAAGTAAACGAAGAAGCATTAACAGTTGTAGATGCATTCACATTCGATGCACCTAAAACAAAAGAATTAGTTAAAGCTTTAGATAACTTAGATGCAGGTAGAAAGACACTCATCGTATTAGGTGAACAAGATGACAACGTTCTAAAATCAGGACGTAACGTCCCTGGAGTTACAGTTATCACTGCTTCAGGCCTAAACGTATTAGATATCCTTTCTGCAGATCGTGTAATTTTCACGGAAGATGCAATTACTAAAGCAGGGGAGGTACTTCTGTAATGGAAGCTAGAGACGTTATTAAACGCCCAGTAATCACTGAGCGTTCAGCAGATTTAATGTCAGAGAACAAATACACGTTTGACGTAGATGTTAGAGCAACTAAAACACAAGTTAAACGTGCTGTTGAAGAAATCTTTGATGTAAAAGTTGAGAAAGTTAACATTATGAACGTAAAGCCTAAGAAAAAGCGTATGGGACGTTATCAAGGCTATACGAACAGAAGAAGAAAAGCGATTGTAAAATTAAGTGAAGGTTCTATTGAATTCTTCTAAAAATATTCGAAAGTTACCAATAAGGAGGTAAACAGTTAAATGGCGATTAAACATTATAAACCAACAACAAATGGTCGTCGTAATATGACGAGTCTGGATTATAAAGATTTAACTAAAACTAAACCAGAACGTTCATTATTAGAGCCACTTCCGAAAAAAGCTGGCCGTAACGCACAAGGAAAAATTACTGTACGTCATAAAGGTGGCGGACATAAACGTCAATACAGAGTTATTGACTTTAAACGTAACAAAGATGGAGTACCAGGACGTATCAAAACAATCGAATACGATCCAAACCGTTCAGCAAACATTGCACTTGTTCAATACTTAGATGGTGAAAAGAGATATATCCTTGCACCTAAAGGAATTGAAGTTGGACAAGAAATCATGAGTGGTAAAGATGCGGATATCAAATTAGGTAACGCATTAGAGTTAGGCGATATGCCTGTTGGTACAACTATCCACAACATCGAACTTAAACCAGGTAAAGGTGGGCAAATCGCTCGTTCTGCTGGTACATCAGCACAATTACTTGGTAAAGAAGGTAAATACGCAATCGTTCGTTTAAGCTCAGGCGAAATGCGCATGATCTTACTTACATGCCGTGCAACAGTCGGTTCTGTAGGAAACGAACAACATGAACTTGTAAACGTAGGTAAAGCTGGTCGTTCTAGATGGGCTGGTAAGAGACCTACAGTTCGTGGTTCTGCGATGAACCCTAACGATCACCCACACGGTGGTGGTGAAGGTAGAACTGGAATCGGTATGCCATCTCCACTTTCTCCATGGGGTAAAAAGACTCTTGGTAAGAAAACTCGTAGAAACAAGAAGAAGTCTACTAAGTTAATCATTAGAAAACGTAAAAAATAATCAACATCATTAAATCGTGTGCGGTTCTCACCGCACTGATTTCTTGAAGGGAGGCGCCAAAATGGCACGTAGTATTAAAAAAGGACCTTTTGTAGATGATCATTTAATGAAAAAGGTAGAAAACCTTAACGAATCAAATAAAAAGACTGTAATTAAAACTTGGTCACGTCGTTCAACAATCTTCCCACAATTCATCGGGCACACGATTGCTGTATATGACGGCCGTAAACACGTACCAGTTTATATTACTGAAGATATGGTTGGTCACAAACTCGGAGAGTTTGCTCCAACAAGAACTTTCAAAGGACACGGCGGTAAAGACGCTGTAACTCGATAACACCTAAAGGAGGAAATATACATGCAAGCGAAAGCAACAGCTAGAACAGTGCGTATCGCTCCACGTAAAGTACGTTTAGTGGTTGATCTCGTAAGAGGTAAAGAAGTTGGCGAAGCAGTCGCACTATTAAAGCTTACTAATAAAAGAGCTGCTGAAGTAGTAGAGAAGCTCATTTTATCAGCAGCGGCAAACGCTGAACATAACTACGACATGGATGTTGACAGCCTAATCGTTTCTGAAATTTATGCAAACGAAGGACCAACGCTTAAACGTTTCCGTCCACGCGCACAAGGACGTGCAACTGGAATCAACAAACGTACGAGCCACATCACTGTTGTACTTACTGAAAAAGAAGAAGCAGTAGAAGAACAGGCTGAAGAAGCGAACTAATAAGAGGAGGGAATTACTTTGGGTCAAAAGATTAATCCAACGGGATTACGTATTGGTGTAATCAAAGATTGGGAAGCAAAATGGTACGCAGAGAACGACTTTGCTGACTTATTACACGAAGACTTAAAAATCCGTAAATACATTGATGAAAACCTTAAAGATGCAGCAGTATCACAAGTTATCGTTGAACGTGCTGCAAATAGAGTAAACATTGCACTACACACTGGTAAACCAGGTATGGTTATCGGTAAAGGCGGTAGTGAAATCGAAAAACTACGTGAAGCACTTGTGAAATTAACAGGTAAACGTGTGCACATTAACGTTATCGAAGTTAAAAATATCGATTTAGATGCTAAATTAGTAGCAGAAAACATCGCACGTCAACTTGAAAACCGTGTATCATTCCGTAGAGCTCAAAAACAAGCGATTCAAAGAACAATGAGAGCAGGAGCTAAAGGTATTAAAACTTCTGTTGCAGGTCGTTTAGGCGGAGCGGACATCGCACGTGCAGAAGGATACAGTGAAGGAACAGTACCACTACACACACTTCGTGCAGACATTGACTACGCACACGAAGAGGCAGACACTACTTACGGTAAGTTAGGTGTTAAAGTGTGGATTTACCGCGGTGAAGTTTTACCAGCAGTAAAGAACGAGAATAACTAAGAGAGGAGTACAAGAAGAATGTTATTACCAAAGAGAGTAAAATACCGTCGTCAACACCGTCCAAATTCTAAAGGGCGTTCAAAAGGCGGTAATGAAGTAAACTTCGGCGATTACGGCTTACAAGCTACGACGTCTGCATGGATTACTGCACGTCAAATCGAAGCAGCACGTATCGCTATGACACGTTACATGAAACGTGGCGGTAAAGTATGGATCAACATTTTCCCGCACACGCCAATTACTAAAAAGCCATTAGAAGTTCGAATGGGTTCTGGTAAAGGTGCAGTAGAGCACTGGATCGCAAACGTTAAACCAGGACGCATTATGTTTGAAGTTGCAGGTGTAGATGAAGAGGTAGCTCGTGAAGCACTACGTCTTGCAAGTCACAAACTTCCAGTAAAAACAAAATTCGTTGTGAGAGAAGAATTAGGTGGTGATACGAATGAAGGCTAAGGAAATCCGTGAACTTACAAACGAAGAAATCGTAAATAACATTAAAGAACTTAAAGAAGAACTCTTCAACCTACGCTTTCAACTAGCTACTGGTCAGCTAGAAAACACTGCTCGTATCAAGGAAGTTAGAAAAACGATTGCGCGTTTAAAAACGACAGTCCGTGAAAGAGAAATTGAAGAAGCAAAAGCGAATCAATAATTTATAGGAGGTTTATATAATGGCAGAGAAAAATGAACGTAAAGTTTATCAAGGCCGTGTCGTTTCTGATAAGATGGACAAAACAATTACTGTTCTTATTGAAACACACAAAAGACACCCAATTATTGGTAAACGCGTAAAATACTCTAAAAAGTACAAAGCTCATGACGAGCACAACCAAGCTAAATTAGGCGATATCGTAAAAATTGAAGCAACTCGCCCATTATCAGCTACTAAACGTTTCCGCTTAGTGGAAATCGTAGAGGAATCAGTAATTATCTAATAGTGTAGATATATAAAGGGAGGTAACCACGCATGATTCAACAAGAATCTCGTATGAAAGTTGCTGACAACTCTGGAGCTCGTGAAGTTTTAACAATCAAAGTACTAGGTGGTACTGGACGTAAAACAGCGAACATTGGTGATGTTGTTGTTGCAACAGTAAAACATGCAACACCGGGTGGTGTTGTCAAGAAAGGTGACGTAGTTAAAGCAGTCATCGTTCGTACTAAAACAGGTATCCGTCGTGAAGATGGTTCATATATTAAATTTGATGAAAACGCATGTGTCATTATTCGTGACGATAAAAGTCCAAGAGGAACTCGTATATTTGGTCCAGTAGCACGTGAATTACGTGACGGCAACTTTATGAGAATTATCTCATTGGCACCAGAAGTATTATAATTTTAATATTAACTAAGGAGGTGCGATAAGACGATGCACGTAAAAACAGGCGACAAAGTTATTGTCATTAGCGGTAAAGATAAAGGTAAACAGGGAACTGTTTTAAAAGCTATCCCTAGAGAAGAACGTGTGGTAGTTGAAGGAGTAAATATGGTTAAGAAACACCAAAAACCTTCTCAATTAAATCCAGACGGAGGGATTTTAGAAACAGAAGCAGCAATTCACGTTTCTAACGTTATGCACGTTGATCCTGATTCAGGTGAACGCACTAGAATCCGTTATGAAGAAAAAGACGGAAAGAAAATTAGAGTAGCAGTTAAATCAGGTAAAGAAATTAAATAAGGTAACTCGGAAGGAGGACACATTTCGTGATTCGTTTAAAAGATAAATACAACGAGACAATCAAAGATGAACTCGTTAAAAAGTTTGAATACAGCTCTGTAATGCAAGCACCTAAAATCGATAAAATCGTAATCAACATGGGTGTTGGTGAAGCTGTACAAAACGCTAAAGTATTAGACACTGCTGTAGAAGAATTAACAGCAATTGCTGGTCAAAAACCACAAATTACAAAAGCTAAAAAATCAGTAGCTACATTCCGTTTACGTGAAGGTATGCCAATCGGTGCAAAAGTAACTTTACGTGGTGACAGAATGTACGATTTCTTAGATAAACTTATCTCAGTATCATTACCACGTGTAAGAGACTTCAGAGGTGTATCTAAAAAAGCATTCGATGGTCGTGGGAACTACACTTTAGGTGTTAAAGAACAAATCATCTTCCCAGAGATTGATTACGATAAAGTAACAAAAGTAAGAGGTATGGATATCGTTATTGTGACAACAGCTAACACAGACGAAGAGGCTCGTGAACTGTTAACACAATTTGGTATGCCATTCAAAAAGTAAAAAGGAGGCATATTCATGGCTAAAAAATCAATGATTGCGAAACAACAAAAACCGCAAAAATTCAAAGTAAGAGAATATACACGTTGTGAAAGATGTGGACGTCCACACTCAGTACTTCGCAAATTTAAACTTTGCCGTATCTGTTTCCGTGAACTCGCATATAAAGGTCAACTTCCAGGCGTCAAAAAGGCGAGCTGGTAATTCTATATAAATTGAAGGGAGGCATATTTTAGATGACTATATCAGATCCAATTGCAGATATGCTAACACGCATTAGAAATGCGAACATTGTTAAACATGAATCATTAGAGATTCCAGCGTCAAACATCAAAAGAGATATCGCTGAAATCCTTAAAAATGAAGGTTTCATCAAAAACGTAGAATATGTGGAGGATGACAAACAAAATATCATCCGTGTGTTCTTAAAATATAGTGAAAATGGCGAAAGAGTAATCACTGGTCTTAAGAGAATTTCTAAACCAGGTCTTCGCGTATACGCTAAAAAAGATGAACTACCAAAAGTACTTAACGGTTTAGGTGTTGCTTTAATTTCAACATCTGAAGGTGTAATTACAGATAAAGAAGCTCGTAACAAAAACGTTGGTGGAGAAGTACTCGCTTACGTTTGGTAATAACAATTAGGAGGTGCAAAAATGAGCCGAATTGGTAACCGTATTATTGAAATTCCATCTGGCGTTACAGTAGACGTTGATGGATCTACATTTACAGTTAAAGGACCGAAAGGTGAACTTAAAAGAACTTTAAATGATGACTTAAATTATAAAATGGAAGACAACACAATCGTCGTTGAGCGTCCAAACGATTCAATCGCGATGCGTTCGATTCACGGAACAACACGTTCTTTACTAAACAACATGGTCGAAGGTGTATCACAAGGTTTTGTTAAAGAATTAGAATTAATCGGTGTTGGTTACCGTGCACAAATGCAAGGTAAGAAACTTGTATTAAACGTTGGACTTTCTCACCCAGTTGAATTCGAATCATCAGATACACTTACAATTGCAGTTGATGGAAACACTAAACTTAAAATTGAAGGTATCGACAAAGAAGAAGTTGGAGCATTAGCTTCAAACATTCGTAAGGTACGTCCACCTGAGCCATACAAAGGTAAAGGTATTCGTTACAAAGATGAGTACGTACGTCGTAAAGAAGGTAAAACTGGTAAATAATTAAACAAGTGAGGAGGAACATAAATGATTTCTAAAATCGATAAAAATGCGGTACGTCGTAAAAGACATTTACGTGTACGTAAAAACATTTCAGGAACTCCTGAAAGACCACGTCTAAACGTATACCGTTCTAATAAAAACATCTATGCACAACTTATCGATGATGTGAACTATAAAACATTAGCGAGTGCTTCAACACAAGATAAAGACTTCAGCGGTAAAAATGGTTCTAACAAAGAAGCAGCTGCAGAAGTTGGTAAATTAATTGCTGAACGTGGTAAAGCAGCGGGCGTCGAAACAGTTGTATTCGACCGCGGAGGTTATTTATATCACGGACGTGTAGCTGCATTAGCAGAATCTGCACGTGAAAACGGACTTAAGTTTTAATTGAAGGAGGCGAAACAATAAAATGGCTCGTAATCGTAGAGAAGAAAAACAAGAATTTGAAGAACGCGTAGTAACAATCAACCGTATCGCGAAAGTAGTTAAAGGTGGTAGACGTTTCCGTTTCTCTGCTTTAGTAGTAGTAGGGGACAGAAAAGGTCGCGTAGGATTCGGTCAAGGTAAAGCACAAGAGGTGCCAGAAGCAATCAAAAAAGCAATTGAAGCTGCTAAGAAAAACCTTGTTGAAGTACCAATCGTAGACGGAACTATTCCACACGAAATCAACGGACGCTTCAGCTCTGGTCACGTATTCATGAAACCAGCTGCTCCAGGTACTGGGGTTATCGCAGGTGGACCGGTACGTGCGGTGTTAGAGTTAGCAGGTGTTACAGACGTATTAAGTAAATCAATCGGAACAAGTACTCCAGTAAACGTAGTACGTGCGACGATGACAGGTTTAGAAGAACTTAAAAACGTTGAAGACGTAGCTAGACTGCGTGGAAAAACTGTAGAAGAAATCTTAAATTAAGGGGGAGTATTCAAGATGGCTAAAGTTAAAGTTACCCTCGTAAGAAGTGTTATCGGTAGACCGGAAACACAAAAGAAGACAGTCGCTTCACTCGGTCTAAAGAAAATTAATTCTTCAATCGAGCTTGAAGATACTGCTCAATTAAGAGGACAAGTAGAAAAAGTTAAACACTTAGTTAAAGTAGAGAATATTTAATAAGTAATATAAAATAGGAGGTGCAACAATGAAATTACACGAACTTAAACCAGTTGAGGGCGCACGTAAATCACGTAAACGTGTTGGACGTGGTATGTCATCAGGTCATGGTAAAACTTCTGGCCGTGGACATAAAGGACAAAACGCTCGTACAGGTGGTGGCGTAGGATTAGTATTCGAAGGTGGTCAATTACCACTATTCCGTGCGATTCCTAAACGTGGTTTCACAAATATTAACCGTAAAAGTTATTCAGTCGTTAACATTAGCGATTTAAATAAATTTGATGCTGGAACTGTAGTTACACCTGAATTACTCGTTGAGTCAGGATTAGTTAAAAAGAATGTAGCAATTAAAATTCTTGGTAACGGAGAACTCAATGTTAAGTTAACTGTTCAAGCACACAAGTTTTCTGCTACGGCTAAAGAAGCGATTGAGGCTCAAGGCGGCACTGTAGAGGTGATCTAATGATCAGCAACGTTGTCAATTTCTTTAAGATCAAAGAAATCAGGCAGAAGATTGTATTTACACTTGCAATGCTTGTAATATTTAAAATTGGTACGTATATACCAGTTCCTGGCGTAGATCCGAGTGTGTTTGACACACAAGCTCAAGGTGGCGTACTAGACGTCATGAACACATTCGGTGGTGGGGCACTTAAAAACTTCTCTATTTTTGCAATGGGGATTATGCCTTACATCACTGCGTCAATCGTTACGCAGTTACTGCAAATGGACGTTGTACCAAAGTTTGCTGAATGGGCGCGACAAGGTGAAGTCGGGCGACGTAAAATCGCTCAGTTTACGCGTTACTTTACAATCGTTTTAGCATTTATTCAGTCAATTGGTATGTCATTTGCATTCAACCAAATGTTTGGTGGTACGTTAATTAGTGATAACTCAGTTGGTTCATACCTAATTATCGCTATCGTACTTACAACAGGTACTGCGTTTCTATTATGGCTTGGTGAACAAATCACTGAAAAAGGTGTAGGTAACGGTATTTCTATCATTATCTTCGCTGGTATTTTAGGATCATTACCAAGTGCATTAATTCAATTTTATGAACAACAATTTGTTGGCGCACAGGACAATACGATGGCTGTGTTAACAGTAGTTGGTATGGTTGTTGGTTTATTACTTCTTACTGCATTTGCGGTTTACGTTTTACAAGCGATTCGTAAAATTCCGATTCAATATGCAAGAGGTAAAGGTCGTCAAGCAATGCTTGCACCACAAGCGACTTTCTTACCGCTAAAAGTTAACCCTGCAGGAGTTATCCCAGTTATCTTTGCGATGGCATTCTTAATGTTACCGCAATCTATATCACTATTTTTCCAAGATAAAGAATGGGCAATTAAATTTGCTGAAGCTGCGAATCCAGCGTCTAATATCGGATTAGTGATTTACATCATTCTCATCATCTTGTTTGCGTACTTCTATGCGTTTGTACAAGTAAACCCTGAGAAGATGGCAGATAACTTAAAAAACCAAGGCAGTTACATTCCTGGTATTCGTCCAGGTAAAAACACGCAGACTTACATTACAAATGTTTTATATAGACTCGTATTTGTAGGTTCAATATTCTTAGCGTTTATTGCAGTGTTACCAATACTGCTAACTCGATTAATGGATTTACCACAAACGATTCAGATCGGTGGTACAAGCCTACTCATCGTTATCGGGGTTGCGCTAGAAACTATGAAACAACTCGAAGCTCAAGCAGGACAAAGAGAGTACAGAGGGTTTAGACGCAATAGGTAAACACGTATAGATTAGTAGGAGGATATTCATGAATATCGTAATTATGGGATTGCCTGGAGCAGGTAAAGGTACACAGGCTACTGAAATCATTAAAAAATACCCAATTCCACATATTTCTACTGGTGATATGTTCCGTTTAGCGATTAAAAACGAAACTGAACTCGGTAAAGAAGCAAAATCTTACATGGATCGTGGAGAACTCGTTCCAGATGAAGTAACGATTGGAATTGTAAGAGAAAGATTATCTGAAAGTGATGCTAAAGAAGGTTTCTTATTAGATGGTTTCCCAAGAACTGTCTCACAAGCAGAAGCTTTAAACGAAATCATGGCTGATCTTGGCACTCAGATTGATAGCACATTATATATCGATGTTCCTGAAGAGGAACTCATGAACCGCCTAACAGGTCGACGTATCTGTGAGGTATGCGGCACGGTATATCACTTAGTGTTTAACCCGCCGAAAAAAGACGGTGTATGTGATCTTGAAGGTGGTAAATTATACCAACGTGAAGATGACAACCCAGAAACGGTTCAAAAAAGATTAAGTGTAAACATCAAGCAAACGAAACCACTACTTGATTTCTATGAGAAACAAGGTATTTTATCTAAAGTAGATGGTGCGAGAGATATCGATGAAGTGTTTGCTGATGTCGAAAAGATACTCGAAACACTTTAATATTCACCTTGAGTCTTTAGGTGAATATCTCATCAGTCCTTAAATATAAGTGGTTTCACCTGAAGACAAGCAAAACAAAGAGTTTAAACTGTAAAGGAGGAATATAAAGTGAGTAAAGAGGGCGTTATTGAATTAGAAGGTCTTGTAAAAGAGACATTACCAAACGCACAGTTCAAAGTAGAACTTGAAAACGGCCATGAGATTACAGCTCATGTGTCTGGTAAAATTCGTATGAACTATATTCGAATCCTTCCTGGAGATAAAGTAACAGTTGAAATGTCACCGTATGACTTAACTAAAGGAAGAATCACTTATCGTTTTAAATAAGGACTCCAATTATTAAGGAGGTAACAAAATGAAAGTTAGACCATCAGTAAAACCAATTTGCGAAAAATGTAAAGTCATTCGTCGTAAAGGAAAAGTAATGGTAATTTGTGAGAATCCTAAGCATAAACAAAGACAAGGATAATAAATAACGGAGGTGTAAATAATGGCTCGTATAGCAGGAGTTGACATTCCACGTAATAAACGTGTAGTAATCTCATTAACTTATATTTACGGTATCGGTAAATCGAGATCTTCTGAAATTCTTAAAGAAGCAGGCGTTAACGAAGACACGCGTGTACAAGACTTAACAGAAGATGAGTTAAACAAAATTCGTGAAGTTGTAGACAACTACAAACTTGAAGGTGACTTACGCCGTGATGAAAACTTAGACGTTAAACGTCTTTTAGAAATCGCATCATACAGAGGTATCCGTCACCGTCGTGGCTTACCAGTTCGTGGTCAAAAGACTAAGAACAACGCGAGAACGCGTAAAGGTCCTAAGAAAACAATCGCGAACAAGAAGAAGTAATTAACAAGTAAGGGAGGAGTATTATAAATGGCTCGTAATCAATCACGTACATCACGTAAACGTAGAGTGAAGAAAAATGTTGAATCAGGAATTGCACACATTCGTTCAACATTCAACAATACAATTGTAACAATCACGGATGATTTCGGAAACGCACTATCATGGTCATCTGCTGGTGCATTAGGATTTAAAGGTTCTAAGAAATCTACTCCATTCGCAGCACAAATGGCTTCTGAAACTGCTTCTAAAGCGGCAATGGAACACGGTCTTAAAACTGTAGAAGTAACAGTAAAAGGACCTGGTGCAGGACGTGAATCTGCAATTCGTGCATTACAATCAGCTGGATTAGAGATTACATCTATTAAAGACGTAACTCCAGTTCCACACAACGGTTGTCGTCCACCAAAACGTCGTCGTGTATAATTAACGATGATAAAACACATTGCGCAATTAAACGGCGGTAATAGGGAGGAAAAAGTAAACAATGATTGAAATCGAAAAACCTAGAATTGAAACAGTAGAACTAACGGAAGATTCTAAGTTTGGTAAGTTTGTTGTAGAGCCTCTAGAAAGAGGATATGGAACAACGCTTGGGAACTCCTTACGTCGCATTCTTTTATCATCTTTACCTGGTGCGGCAGTAAAGACAGTCGAATTCGAAAACGTACTACATGAATTCTCAACAATTGAGAACGTCATCGAAGATGTTACAACGATCATCACAAACATTAAAAGTTTAGCGTTAAAAATCTATTCAGAAGAAGATAAAACGTTAGAAATTGATGTTACAGACGAAGGTGTTGTAACTGCAGGAGATATTATCCACGACAGTGACGTTGAGATTTTAAACCCAGAGTTAAAAATCGCAACCGTAGCAAAAGGTGGAGTCCTAAGAGTACGCATGATTGCTGGACGCGGACGAGGTTATGCTTTATCTGAAGCGAACAACAAAAGCGACCTACCAATCGGAGTAATTCCAGTAGACTCTATTTACACACCAGTAAAACGTGTCAACTACACAGTAGAAAGCACACGTGTCGGTCAAAATGCGAACTTCGATAAGTTAACATTAGATGTATGGACAGACGGATCAATTACACCGCTTGAATCTATTTCACTTGGTGCAAAAATCTTAACTGAACATTTAAACATCTTTGTCGACTTAACAGACGAAGCGCAAAATGCTGAAATTATGGTGGAAAAAGAAGAAGACCAAAAAGAAAAAGTACTTGAAATGTCTATCGAAGAACTCGACTTATCTGTACGTTCTTACAACTGCTTAAAACGTGCAGGCATTAACTCAGTTCAAGAGTTAACAGAGAAAACAGAAGCAGACATGATGAAAGTACGTAATCTAGGACGTAAGTCTTTAGACGAAGTTAAAAATAAATTAGATGACCTTGGATTAGAATTACGCCAAGAAGATTAATTAAAGAGGAGGTATAAGAATGGCTTACAGAAAACTCGGTCGCGACTCAGCACACAGAAAATCTATGCTTAGAAACCTTGCGACATCATTAATCGTTGAAGAACGCATCGTTACAACAGAAAAGCGTGCTAAAGAGCTACGTAAAGTTGTAGATCGTCTTGTAACTTTAGGTAAGCGTGGAGACGTAGCATCTAGACGTCGTGCTGCTGAAACGGTACAAAACGTTACGTTAGTAAACGAAGATGGTTCAACAACAACTGCATTACAAAAATTATTTGATGATATCGCACCTCGTTTTGAAGAACGTCAAGGTGGATACACAAGCATTAAAAAACTTGGTGAGCGTCGTGGAGACGGTGCAGAACAAGTGATTATTGAATTTGTTGAGGGTGCTTAAACCTCTTATTAAAGCAGTATGAGTGTTACGATAGATTTACTTCTGTCTAGCTCTTAAGTATCCTGCAAAACTATGAATTGCGCGACTCTTTTGCAGGGTACGCGCTTTTTTATTTAACTATTTTAAAGAAGGTGGAAATATGATTTCACTTAAAAATGTTTCATACAAATATAGCCACAGCAGTCGATACGCATTAAATCATATTTCTATCGACTTTAAAAAATCAGAATTTGTGTCGATTATCGGACATAACGGTTCTGGTAAAAGTACGTTAGTAAAAATCATAATGGGTATACTCACTCCAACTGAAGGGGATGTGTATATCGATGGAGAAAAAGTGACAGAAGACAACTTCCAAGACATTCGCGAAAAATTTGCGATTGTGTTTCAAAATCCGGATAACCAGTTTGTCGGAGCAACAGTCGAAGATGATGTTGCGTTTGGGTTAGAAAATCGTGGTGTTCCACATGAAACAATGAAAGATAAAGTTGAATCTGCTTTAAGGGAAGTCGGTATGTGGGAGTTTAGAACACATGAACCCCATCGTCTTTCTGGTGGTCAAAAGCAACGTGTTGCGATTGCTGGAGCGCTTGTGACGGACCCAGACGTGTTAATTATGGATGAATCGACGTCGATGTTAGACCCGACTGGTAGAAGGGATATTTTATCTTTACTTAAAAACATACATAAAACGAGAGAGACGACGATCATTTACATTACGCATGACTTAACTGAAATTGAAGACAGTGATTACGCATATGTGATGCGTGATGGTAAAATTCGTAGCGAAGGTCAAGTGTATGAAATCTATCAAGACACGGATGTGTTAAAAGAGAGTAATTTAGTGCTTCCATTTAATATTGAGTTGTCCGAAGCGTTAATGAACGGAGAATATATGTCATACGAAGAGTTGGTGGAACGTCTATGAATATAAGTCTAGAGAACGTGACATTAGTCTACCAAAGGAAAACACCATTTGAATTTAAAGCGTTAAATAACATCACGACACAATTTGAACAAGGTAAATTTTACGGTGTCATCGGACATACAGGTAGTGGAAAGTCAACGCTCGTACAAATGTTAAACGGACTTATTTTACCAACAGAAGGAGAAGTCAATGTCGGTGACCATGTATTAACTAGAAAAGCGAAATATAAAATCATTCACGACGTTAAAAAACGTGTGGGGATCGTCTTTCAGTTCCCTGAACACCAGCTGTTCGATGAAACCGTCCTTAAAGACGTCTCATTTGGACCGATGAATATGGGAAAGTCTAAAGAACAAGCAGAAGCTATATCTAAAAAATATTTAGAACTGCTAAACGTTGATGAATCATTATTTGATCAGTCACCATTTGATTTATCTGGTGGGCAAATGCGTAAAATTGCGCTCGCAGGTATACTATCGATGGAACCAGACGTACTTATATTAGACGAACCAACGGCAGGACTAGACCCACTCAGCCATATTAAAACGATGGAGTTATTTAAATCGTTACACGAAACGCTCGGGATTACAGTCATACTCGTCACGCACGATATGAACGACGTGTTTAACTATACTGATGAGGTGAAAGTACTCTCTAAAGGACATCTCGTCGCTGAAGGGAATACGCATGAACTCTTACAAGATGAAGCACTCTTAAAAGAGTATCAACTAGAAGTTCCAAACGTCGTACGCCTCGTTCATGATTTACGTAAAAAAGGATATACGTTAGATGAAATGCCTCAAAACATACAGTCATTCATACGTATGTATAAGGGGGTATTCGATGTTTGATTCGATGCTACTTGGTCGTTATATTCCTGGAGATAGTGTCATTCATAAACTCGATGCACGCGCGAAATTAATCGCGACGGCACTATTTATGATTATCGTTTTTTTTGCGAATAACTTAGTGACGTACTTACTTTTAATTGCCTTTGTACTCATCGTTTTAAAGCTCGCAAAACTCGGTATTATGTTCGTATTAAACGGACTTAAGATTATACTCGTACTACTCATATTTACGTTTTTAATGCACCTATTCTTAACAAAAGGTGGTCCGGTACTCCTCGATGCTAAAATATTTACGATTGAGTTAGAAGGTCTCATAAGAGGTTTATATATATCGACGCGTCTCATTATGCTCGTCATCGTAACGACGATTATGACACTGACGACAAGTCCGATTTCATTAACGGACGGCTTAGAAAAACTCGCATCACCGTTAAAAATGTTTAAAGTACCTGTCCATGAAATCGCGATGATGACGTCGATTAGTTTAAGATTTATACCGACGTTAATGGATGAGACAGATAAAATAATAAAAGCACAATCATCTAGAGGATCGACATTTATGACAGGTCCAGTAAAAGACCGTATAAAAGCACTCATTCCTATCGTCATACCGCTATTTATATCTGCGTTTCAAAGAGCAGAAGATATGGCAGTTGCAATGGAAGTAAGAGGCTATAAGGGAGACGAAGGACGTACGCACTACCGGCTCCTTATATGGCATAAAAGAGACACGATTGCGCTTATTATATTAGTACTATTTGGAGTACTACTGTGGGTGTTAAGAACATGACACGTATATTATTAAAAATAACGTATAACGGTAAAGAGTTTGATGGGTGGCAGTATCAGCAAAACCGTCGTACTGTTCAAGGTGAAATTGAACGTGCATTAAAATCTGTACACCGTGAATTTATAAGAATTCACCCAGCGTCACGTACAGATAAGCACGTTCATGCACTTGAACAATACGCACACTTTGACACGACACTCGATATCGATCCTGAGAAGTGGTCGTTTATATTAAACAACAAACTTTCAGGAGACATCCGTATTATAGAGTCAAAAGAGATCGACCCGGAGTATCACGTAAGGTATCATTCGAAAGGAAAAGTATACCGGTACAAAATGTACTTCGGAGAACCATCTCCTTTTAAATACGGGTTAGAAACACATGTGAAAGATGAATTAAACATCGACAGAATGCGTGAAGCGGCCGAGTACTTTATCGGCACACATGACTTTACAAGTTTCTCGAGTGCAAAAACTGTCATTGAAAACAAAGTGAGACATATATACAAACTCGATATAATCGAGACAACAAATGGGTTAGAAATCGTCATTATGGGGTCGGGTTTTTTATATAACATGGTGCGAATTATCGTATCTTATTTACTTGAAGTTGGTAAAGGTAATAGAAATCCGGAATCTACAAAAGAAAACATTGAAAACAAAGACCGAACGCAAAATCCAAAAGTTGCACCAGCAGGTGGGTTATATTTAGAGCGTATATTTTTAACAGAAGAAGAACAAGGCGATTATTTAAAAGAAAACACGTGATACCGTTGACTTTTAACGTAAAGGTGCGTTATAATTACTAACGGTATAAATTTATATCACACACTGATAAGCCCCGGAACTTATCTTTTGTAAGATATAACATGAACAATTAAATTAGAAAATTAGAAACTTTTTTTATTTTGGAGGGCAAAACAATGCGTCAAACATTTATGGCTAACGAGTCAAACATTGAGCGTAAATGGTACGTAATTGATGCTGAAGGACAAACATTAGGTCGTCTTTCAACAGAAGTTGCATCAATCTTACGTGGTAAACATAAACCAACATACACGCCACACGTTGACACTGGTGACTACGTGATCATCATCAACGCTGGTAAAGTTGAATTAACAGGAAACAAATTAAGTCAAAAAGTATACTACAGACACACTGGTCACCCAGGTGGAATTAAAGAAGTAACAGCTGGAGAGTTAAGAGAAACTTACCCAGTTCGTTTAATCGAAAAATCTGTAAAAGGTATGCTACCTAAAAACTCTTTAGGCGACAAACAACTTAGCAAATTATTCGTATATGAAGCAGACACGCATCCACATGCGGCACAACAACCTGAAAACTACGAGTTACGTGGTTAAGGATTAGGAGGTAAACACATTGGCTAAAGTAGAATATAGAGGAACTGGACGTCGTAAAAAGTCAATCGCACGTGTACGTCTTGTACCAGGTGAAGGTAACGTAACGATCAACAATCGTGACATGAGAGAATACCTTCCATTTGAAAGCTTAATCTTAGACTTAAACCAACCATTCGCTGTTACTGAAACAGAAGGTAACTACGATGTATTAGTAAACGTACACGGTGGTGGATTCACAGGACAAGCTCAAGCAATCCGTCACGGAATTGCGCGTGCATTATTAGAAGCAAACCCTGAACACCGCGCTGAATTAAAACGTGCTGGTCTCTTAACACGTGACCCACGTATGAAAGAGCGTATGAAACCAGGTCTTAAGAAAGCTCGTAAAGCACCACAATTCTCTAAACGTTAATATCCCTTTTTATCAAGGGTTGCAAGCACTTCTCGAAAAAATTCGAGAGGTGCTTTTTTGTTTTGTGATAGAAAATAATACCCCTTTAATACCCTTTTATGAAATTAATTTAAAAATCGATGTGATTTTGAAACTTTTCAGCTAATCTTTTTCTAGATGAAGTAGTTATATTAGTGTAAATATCCATTGTAGTTTTTATGTAGATATAAAACAAATCACAACAAAGTATGGAAAAATGTATGTTTGTGAAGATTGAGATTGTGGGTTTGTAATCTAATGATGTATTAATTAAAAGAGAAGGGCAAATATTATCTGATATTGAAAAAACGAAACCAGTTCATTCGAAAAATATGAAAGCATCAATCGAGACAACATTACAAAAGTTACAAGCCTATGAGATGGAGTAGAAGAAGTATGGAAGAGGTTATTTTTCACTTCTAACATCCCTCTAATTGGTAAATTAGAGAACCATGGAGTATATCAAAAATTAAGATTTTAAAAAACAAATTATCATTTTTTAACAAATAAAAAAACTATGGTATCTATATTTTTTAACAAGAAAAAATATAATTAGACCAAGATATTAGTATGCAGACAAAATACCATATACTAACTATAAAATTAGAGTTAAAAGAATAGTCATTCAAGCAGAATGGCATAATAGTAAAATAGATTAAGAACACCACACAGAGTCTAAACAGCAAAAGAGTATTCACAGTAATTATTTATGTGGATACTCTTTGAAATATAAATAATATTTTATGGTGTAATTCAAGTGTTCTTCTTCATACAAAGAAATATAGAAATTATCATGAATCAATAAAGTTATAAGTATATAGAACTATCTTTTAAATGTTTCATTTCTTCTTTAACTTGTTGGGGAATATCACTATTTTCAATTTGAAATGTCATATAAGAAAGCTTAAGATACGTATGTGCTAAAGAAAGTTTCTTATTTTTATATATAACATAGAGAAAAAAATAACATTTACCTAATAAAAAAAACGTTTTTTCATTCAATAACATTTCTATAAGCTCAATAATAACCTCTTCAGATTCTTTTTTGTAATTATTTTTAAATAGTGCGTGTGCATAAGAATATTTGACTTTAGAATTAATATCTATCGATTCTACCTTATGTGTATCAATGTAATGTATACAGTTTGTTGCTACTTCCAATGCTTTTATGTAATTATTTTGTGAAATATAATTGAGGATTAAAGTGTTTAATATTAATAAATCTAATGAATTTTTAGGCTCAGATATTTTCAAATGGTTACTGATGATGTTTTCACATAAAATATATTCTTTTTTGTAAAAATGTATAACTGCCTGACACCAATTTTTTATTTTGAACCAGTCTCTACTTAAGCTTTCATTTTTAAATGAATTTAATATATTTTCTAATTCTTTAATATTTTTTTTATAAATAAAATGTTGCATTAATAGGAATAACGCATGTTCTTTTTTAGTAATTTTAATATCAGTAACTATAACGGTTTCAAGTTTTAATCGATTGCATATTTCTACTAATAAATGAGAGTTTATATCATGTAATCCTGACTCGAATCTATATAATGTGGATTCACTACATAAATTCTCGCAAATATTTTTCCTCGATAAACCAAGTTGGATACGCCGATTTTTAATGATCTCATTCAACAATATATTTACCAACTTTCTAAGCAAATTTGCATATATAAAACTTTATAAATTTATTATATAATTTAAGCTAATAAGAATACAGAAATGAGGTATATATATGAAAAAATTTGTTATATCACTATATATTTTAAGCTCAATACTATTGTTTATAGGACCTTTTGTAGATCCAATTATAGGAGAAATTTGAGTGAGAGCAATATAATTCTATTTATGTTGCAATTATACCATTCATTATTGACGTATCAAGTAAGAACTCTATTGAGACAAGAAAGAAATTTATTATTAGAAACAATAAAGTATATAAAAACAACACTAAAAAGAACAGGAGGATTCCAAATGTTTTAATTACAATTGTTGCTAGAAACACAATTATTAACTGTAGGCGTTAATGAACTTAATTTTAACTATTGAACTATAGAAAAAATATATAAAGGAGTGTTTGTAAATGAAAAGACTCTATATATTAAGTTTAATTATTATTAGCACTTATATTTTGTTAGAAAATTTTACATCTCTATTACCACAAAATGTAATGATTAAAAAAATGATAGCAATTTTGATCATCATCTTTTCAATAATAATAATAATTATTAGTATAAAAAAGGAGAAATAATATGAAATTTATTAAAATAATATCTTCAATGTTTGTAATGATACTTTTACTGTCAAATTTAACTGCCTCTGCTTCTTCTATAAAACTAGATTTTAGCAAAGAAAGAAGTTTACCGATGGAAGAAATTGATTTACCAGAAATAAGCGAAGAAAATTTAGATTATGCTTTGGAAATAGCTAATTCTGATTTAGAAGAAAAAGCGATTTTTGAAAATGGAGAATTTAAAAATTATTATCAATCAAATGAAGATGCAAAAGTTTCAGTAGTAGCTTTTAACAAATTTAATGAAATTTTGAAAGTGTTAAACGAAGAAATAAATAAAGGTAATATTATTACGGATGGAAGTTTATTAGATATACAACTAACAGAAGACAATTCTATTAAAGCAAATTGGTCTGTATCAAATAAATGGTATGGAACTGTTCTTTCTATTACAGGTACAGAAGCAAATAAAATTCAAAAAGTCTTAGCAGCTGGTGGAGGAGTAGCTGGTCTTGCTACAGCTTTAGGCGGAATAAGCGGAATCTGGGCTGGAGTAATTTTTGCTTTATATGGTTTAGGAGAGTTATGTAATTGGAATAATAAAGGATATAATGTTCATAGATCTTGGACTGGTCAATTTTGGTGTACACCTAAATAATATTAAACAGTTATATGGCTTCATTTTATGGCCTACAATATAACAATTATTCAAGGAGAATGAGGTGAGAAAAATGTCAAAAAAAGAATTTTTAAAAGGTTTAGCAGAACGTCAAAGTGTAAAGGCGTTAGGTTGTGGTACTAGTAAAACTAAAAACACAAAAGGACCAATACCAATTTAAAAAGGGGAGGTATTTTTTTACCTCTCCTTTTTAAATATATATAATTTAGAGGTGATTTAGATGTATATAAACTTTAAAGAAAAAATAAACCTTCATATATTTGATGATTTTGGAATATTGTTAAAAGGGGAAGAAAGTATTATCTTAGTTCATCTGAAGTCTTAATAATAAAACTAATGAAGAATCAGCAAACATTAGATACAATGTCAAAAAAATTGACTAAAGAAATTAATGATATCAGTGAAGAAGAATCAAAAAATATTATTCTAAATTATTTATCCTCTTCCTCTTCCTCATTTAAATATTTAATTACCTACTCTGATAAACCTTTAGAGAATAATCTTAATATTACAGGTGAGATGGGTTCACAGTATCCTCGAGAAATACTTTTAGAAATTACTAACAGATGCAATTTAAAATGTGTTCATTGTTATAAAGAAGCTGGATATGCGAAAAGAGATGATATAGAAATTAATAAATTACTCTCTTTTTTAACTTTTTTAAGTAAAAAAGTTAATAATATACAACTATCTGGTGGAGAACCAATGTTGCATCCTAGATATAAAGAAATATTTAATTTTGTAACCCAAAATTTTAAATATCCAACAATTACAATAGCTGCAACATTGATTACAAATAACAATGTAAAATACTTAAAAGAGTTTAAAAGTGTTCAGGTTTCTTTATATTCAGACAATAAAGAAGAACATGAAAGAGTTACCCTTATTCCAAATTCATTTAATAAAACAGTTCGTGGAATCAAAATATTAGTAGAAAATGGAGTGTCAGTTACAGTTACTAACATAATTACAAAAAATAATATACATGATTTGGAAAAATATATTAATTTCTGTGTATCATTAGGAGTTGCAGAAGTTAAATTTGGAGAATTTAGTCGAGTAGGAAGAGGTATGAACTTAAATCGAAATTGGGAATTGAGTGAAGAAGAAAATGAGATCGTAACTCAAAAAATAAATGAACAAATTCAAAAATATAAAAATGATATCTATATTTATGAATGGAACGAGAGTGAATTAGAAGAAAGATTTATTGATCCTTATCATAAAGGATTCCCGTGTGGAGCAGGAAATTTATCATGGACTGTAACAGAAAAGGGAAATATTAAACCTTGTGTATTTTTACCTGAAGAAAAATTCTCTACAGCTAATTTTTATATGGATACATATGAAAATATAGTTAAAAAGAATCATATCAAAAAACTTCCTATAAACATGAAAAAATGGGAAATGGAATTAAATAAAGTAGATAAAAGTACCGAAAACATTTGTCCAGTGATGATTAATTATATTAGGGGTTTTGAAGAATATGAAAAAAACAGAAAATAATTTAGCGATTAAGATATCTAACTTATCTAAGATATATATAAAGAAGAATAAAAAAGTAGTTGCTTTAAATAATGTAGACATAGAATTAAAAAAAGGAACAATTACGTGCCTACTTGGTGAAAATGGTGCAGGTAAATCTACCTTAATTAAATGTATCTTAGATTTAGTTATTCCAACATCAGGTAACGTTGTTTTTTCAGAGAATAACTCTCTTTCTAACATTGGCTGTATTTTAGAAGGTGAACGAAATATTTATTATTACTTAACCGTCTATGACAATTTGTATTATTTTGGGAAATTAAATAACATCAAAAGAAAAGTTCTTATTGAACGCATCGATGATGTTTTAGACATGCTCGATTTAATGGATAAAAAGCATACATATGTAGGAGAGTTATCCAGAGGAATGCAACAAAAAGTAGCTCTAGGTATTCTTTTAATTCGTGATCCACAAATCTTACTCCTAGATGAACCAACGTTAGGACTTGACGTCGAATCCACAAATATTTTACTCGTACATTTAGTGAAATTAGCAAAAGAAGGGAAAACGATTCTGTTAACGACTCATCAAATGGAAATAGTAGAGATGATTGGTGAGGAAATTATTCTCTTCAAGAGTGGTAAAGTCCTAAAACATGATACAAAAGAGAATATATTGAAGCAATATAACCCAAAAACTGTGGTAGTGATTCAAACAGATAAGAATGTCTATTTCGATAACGCTGAATTTATAAAAGCTGATGAGTATACATACGAAGTACCAATAGAACAGTTTGAAGCTTTTTATCAAGGTTTAAAAGCGAGTGATGTACAGATTCTTTCAATGAATAAGAAAGATAAAAACATCAGAGAGATTTTCTTAGAGGTGATGAAATGAAAGATATACTACATGCTGAATTTTTTAAATTCAAAGGAATGTTTAAGAGATATTATATTGACTCAATCGCAGAAGTCACTTCTTATATCATACTATTCACAAGTCTTACATATTTTATTGTTTCTACAAGTGAAGCAGATAACATTATTCCGCAAATATTAATTGGAGTTTTCATTTGGTTTATTGGCATAAATGCGATTGCGATATTCACTTTTATACTACAAGAAGAGATGGCATTAGGTACATTGGAACAAATATTTTTAACGAAGACGAGTCTTACGAAGATGCTTTTAGGACGTGCAATTTCGACATTTATTTTTGACTCTATTGGTGGTGTTGTCTTATCTATCTCAACGGTGTTTGCACTTGTTTTTATATCACCTGCGCTTAGCATTTCAGACATGAATTTAATAGTGATTTTAAATCCGCTATTAATACTGGTGATTTTAGTAACAATGGTGGGGATTTATGGATTTTCTTTTATTTTAGCAGGACTTTCGATTATATTTAAAAGAATCTCAGCGATTACAGTAATTCTAAACTATATGTTTTTATTCATTATTGGAGTGATACTTGCTGGGGATACATTGCCGTTAATTTTAGATATCTTTTCTAAATTTTTACCCATCACTTGGGGAGTCATTGTCATCAGTGATATTTTTAACGGAGATACGAATGTTATGAATATTATTTGGTTAATAATTAACTCGATTTTGTATTTTGTAGTTGGACTATATTTATTTAACAAAATGACTTACATCGCAAGAGTTAAAGGAACGCTAGATTAGTATTAAAAATAAGACTGTTTCTAAAGTTGAATATGGAGTGATAGAACCTTTTAAAAAATATCATTTTATAGAATATAGTACTAAGACACGAGAATCATTCTGGTGTCTTTTTTGATTCCTAATTTCTAAATTAACAGTTTATAAAACGACAGTTATTATTTATAAAAACGTTATACAAATAAAGAAAAAATAGTCATTCAAGAAAAACGTTGTAGAAGTAAAATAGGATAAGTGCAATACAAAAAAATAAATCTAAAAAAACAGAACTATCTTAGTAATGAAATTAATATACAACATCCTCAATCAGTAATGTAACTCATACGTAACTAGGATTTCTCTGAGAGAAGAAGGGTATATTATATAAAATATTAATCAACTGTTACATGAAAGAATGAATCAATATTTTATGAACAACTCTTTAATAGATTTTAATCATAAACTAAACAAATTCGCTTCTATACTAGATCAGTTGATACAAGAACAAAATAAATTGGGACAAAGTAATGAAATATTAATGAATTTAATTTTGGATTTACTTGGTGTTTCAGAGTAAAGGATGAAAAGAATGTGGGAAAAAGATAGAATAAATATTGTTATTTCTAGAGAAGATTTAGAAGAAATAAATGATTATGTCAGTAAAAATAATGAGTATAATTCTAGATCAGATTTCTTTGTAAAAGCAGGGTTGCAGAAAATTATAGCTGATAAAAATGAAAAAGATTTAGTAAATGAATCAATGGAGAAAATAAAATATATTGATAAAAATGTAGAGTTATTACTACAAATGTTAGTTGGTTTCATGTTTAATAATGAAATGGCAGGAATGGATGATTATTATAAAGAGTCTGTTATTTATTTTAAAGCACAAAAAGCTTTAGACAACTATTTTAAAAAGAAAAAGATGAATAATTTAAATGAGAAAACTTCTAATAGAAAAAGAGAAGTCAATCTTGACTTTCTATATAATTCCGATGATCTTTAAGTTAAAAAATTATGATAAACTCCAAGAAATTAGTATTATCAATTGTATATAGTTCATGAGACCTCTTAAATGAACCCAATAGAATTAATTACATGCTATATTAGTTACTAAAATTCTCCGATTTTGTAAAAGTTTTATAAAACAGTTTTAATAAATTTATTATCCATATACAATAAAAATAAAATAATTAGTATATCGAAAACTACATCAATAATATGCGATAAAAAGAAAACGCTTGCATTATTTTGATTATTGGCATAATATTGAATTTAATCCTATAGAAAGGAGGGAAAGGTCATGAAGTTAGAACTCAAATTGGATGTTGAGAAAGTAAAAGTTGAAAAACCTACTAAAGGTTCAGCTTATACATCTTATTCATCATGTTCATGCGTTAATCCGCCATGCCCAATCCGTCCGTAAGGTAAAACGGTCAATGATAATTATCATTGACCGTTCTAAAATATAGGAGGAACAATATGGAAAAATCTATTTTTAATTATATATATATTAGCAGAGAACCAAGCTTAAATTTCAATAAAAAGTATTTAAACAAAGAGTTTATAGATAATAAAGAATTTGTGGATTTAGTAAACTTCGATAATTTAATTTTAAGGAATTCAAAAAATTTATCAAATAAAATAAAAGAAGGTAAACAAACATTTGAAATAAACAGAGCCATTTCTACATATCTTAGCAAATTAGCTTCTAAACCAACACCATTTGATTTAAATAGTAAAATAAAAGTTTATAATAAATTTATTAAAAAAGATGAGTTCTATCACATAGAATTTTCTACAGAATGCTTAAGAAATATAAAAAAAGACTTTCTAAAAAATTCACACAAACTATATGAGTTAAAAGTAAAGTTTAATCCACTATTTAATGTGAATAATGATAGATTAGATTTTTATTACTTATTAAATAATGACGATGCTAAATACATTATTAATGATAATGACATTTTGAAATTAGTACGAAAGCATTGTTATATGAATGAAATCACTCTTGAAAAATTAGTTAATCTAATACTAAAAAAATATGCTGAATTAAATAGGGATGATTTGTTAGACTTTCTTCTAGATCTTATAGATAAGAATATTTTAGTATCTGAATTAGATTTTTCCAATAAAGATACTAATGTTGTAGATACCATTAGTAAATTATCTAATAAATTAAAGTATAAAAATGAACCTATAATAAAAATAATCAAATGTTTAAAAGATCAACAATCACTGAGTAACTCTTTCGAAGAAATTAAACGCATAGAATCTGGTCTAAAAAAAATATTTAAAAATTTAGATAATAATGCTTTAGTTGTTGAATCATACGAATTTTGTAACAACCATCCACTTGAAGAATATGAAGATATCTTAATGGAAATAATTAATTTATATCTTACCTTTGGAGGACGAGTTAGTTATATTGACAACAAAATAATTAATTGGTTCTTAGAAGATAACGAATATAATCTAGTACCTTTAAAAGAACTTATTAATAATCCACAATTTAAAGAGATATGGAGTAATAGTGTGACCTATACCCCTTCAAAAAATTTCTCCATTTTAGAAGATATAATTGAATGTAACTATTTTGAGAAAACAATTGAAATAAGCGAACATATTGATGAAGGTTTATTAAATCAAGAAAACGAAGTAATCGGACTAAACGGAGAGATAGTATTTTACATAGGTAATAGAGGAAAAGTTATTTTGGAAACTAACCCATTTAGTGATAGTTTTCTGAAAATTAGTGGAAGATTTTTAAGAAATACAACAGAAGATATCAGAAATGATGTGAAAGCAAAAATCGAAGAAAAATCTTGCTTACAAGAATCTGAATACTTACATTCAGAACTAGATATCCTTACAAAAAATCCTCACTTTAATAATATTAATAAAAACCCCTCTTTATACGGTTCAGTAATTAATTTAAATACGTGGAATGATGAAGAGGAAAATCTAAATATAGATGATTTATACGTAGGATGTTCAAATCGTGAACTCTACTTATGGTCAAAAAAACATGAGAAAAAAGTTATTCCTCATGTGTCGAATTCAGCTTCTTTAAATGATAGATTCCCTGTTATATATAATTTCCTTGCAAAGATGGGTTTAGAAAAGCATAGAAATGTTACAGATGCTTTTATAACATCAAGTAGTAATAGAAAACATACTCCGGAACTAACATATAAAGGTCATATAATTTTAAGGGAGCAATGGAAGTTAGACAGTACTTTTAAATACCAAATTAGACAAAAGAAAATTGATGTGAAAACAGCTTTTAAAGATTGGCTAATTAGATGGAACATAGAAAATGAATACTTAGGACTTTCCTTAGGAGAATCTCCGATGGTATATAACTTAAAAAATGAATATCATTTAAGTACTATTAGTAAGATAATAAGCAATAATCTTGATAGAATATCAACAATTGTTTTTATAAATGTAGATAGTCAAATACATGAAGAAGATTATATTTTCGAGCAATTTGTGCTAGGTTATTATAACGCTCCCCTAGGTCAAGATAATGTGAAGGAATTAACAAATTATTATCACGATGATAGATGCTATAGTCAAAAATGGATTTATATTAAGATTTACTATGAGGAAACGAGTAGAAAGAGAATTTATAAAAAAATTAAAGATTTTATTGATGAAAACTCTATTCAAAATTGGCATTTCATAAACTACAGAGATCCTAGTGAGCACATACGAATAAGGATTTTACCAGCAAATGAAAAAATAAAGTCTAAAATTATTTACTTTATAAAAAAACTATATGGTGAACACTTCATTTACAAATATCAATTTGAAGCTTTTAATCCAGAAATTAACCGATATGGAGGCATAGAGAATTATAATAATATTTTAGATTACTTTTCTATTAGTTCAGAGTTAGCTATTCAACGAATTTGCTCCAATGATACATCACTAGAGGCCATGACATTAGAAATTTACTATATTCTAAATAAACATTTTTATTTCTCCGACAACGAAATTCTAGAATTATATAAGGAATTTCGGAAATATGATTATGAGATTTACAGAGAAAAAAAGAGAGCTTTAAAAGAAAACTATACATTTTATGAACCATTTTATTTATTAGATTATGATTTTTCTAAAATTATATCTCAAATAGCTAAAAAGTATGATTCGGATCTAATAAAATCAATTATTCACATGCACATAAACAGAGTAATGGGAATTAATAGAAACGAGGAAAATAAGATATATTGTTTATTGGCGAACTTTATTTTATCTAAAAAATATTTTTAAAATTTGTAAAGAGGTTAACATGAAAAATATTATTATATCGCAGGCAATTAAAGCTTTAGATGATTATTTGAAAAATTATTCTAAATATATTTCAAGGGAAAATGTTTTAACTTTAGCGGAAGGAATTCCAGGTGCTGTAATTTTATATAACGAAATAAAACCGTTTCTCTCAAATAATGAAATTAAATATTTTGAAGAAACTTTAATTACGAAAATTATAAAAGAATTCAATAAAAGAGAGACGTTTGATTTAGGGCTTTGGTCTGGGTTATGCGGAATAAATACATCATTGATTTTATTAAACTCTTTTAATGATCTTGAAGATGTCATTTCCGATTTGCAGCAAGTAATAGAGAATGAGTGTGAAAATTTTTTTAATTATCTGGAATCTAAAGATTGTCAAGAAATAAATTATGGAGATTTTGATTTGTTTAGCGGTTTAACTGGTATTTTAAAGTATTTGTTATATTCAAATCAAAAAAACATATTAAAAGATATAAAACTTTTAGAAAGAGGAAAAAATATATTTATAAATTTTATAAATGATGAATGTTTAGACGGAAAGCCAAAGTTTTTTATTTCAAACAAAAATATGATTGGGAATCTAAAAAACAGCTTTAAAGAAGGGGGCATAATTTTAGGTGCAGCGCATGGGATAGCCAGTTTCATAAGTGTATTAATATCCCTATACCAAAGGGAATTGATTAATGAGCAAACGCTTAAAAAAAGCTTAACTCTTTTACAAAAAGAATATACGTTTACCTTAAATAAAAATAACGCTTTTGTTATTCTGAATAATAATGATTGTAATTATAATTTAGGAGTTAACAATTCGTGGTGTTATGGGTTACCTGGTATATTACCAGCTCTTCTTAAAAGTTTAATTTATTCTAACAATTTAACCCTAAGGGAGGGGGTTAAGAAAAGCTTAGCTACATGGAATCTTAAAGAAATTGGAAATACGATAGATATGAACAGTGACATTTTTTGTCATGGTAAAGCAGGAATACTTTATAGCAGTTTGTTGATAAATGAGTTTAATTTTGAAACAGGTCAGTTACCAAAAATTTTATTTGAAGAATTACTTAAAGATATAGAATATTGCAGTTTTAAAGATACTTCTGAAATCCCAGGGGAGGAATCAATTGTAAAACACGGATTACTAGTAGGCAATCTCGGAGTATATCTTGTATTAATAAGTTATATAAAGAAGGAAAGATTCAAAGCAGATTGGGTATTTTATTGATAATAATCGTAAGGAGGAACAGCCTATGAAAAATATGCTTAAAACTTTTTTAAAAGTTGAAGCTAAAAATATCAAGTTTAAAGCGGCTTTTATTATTTTACTATTTACGATTGTTGGATGTATCTTCTATCTAGATAGAGCTTCATTTAATGATTTGGAAGAAAGTGCTGCGGGCGAAGTCATTGCAATGAATTCGGCACTAGATCAATTTAGAAAAGTCGATGCAACGGACACGGAACAATCATCTCCTATTTATCGCAATCTGATTCAACAAACAAGTCATCTTGGAACTCGTACCCTCGGAATGAAATTTAATGATAGTGATACTATAATAGAAGGCTCTCTTGCACTCGCAAAAGAGCGTCAAAACATATATCAGTTAAGGGGTTTTAAAGAAATAGAAGAATATATCCCTTCAACACGCAAGAACCAATTAGATCTGGTGAAATATCAAACACTTGAGAAGGAAAATAGAAGTGTTTACATAAAAAATAATAATTTACCTTCTTATATTCTTCTCGTCATTACAACATTTGGATATTTTTGGTATTTATATTGTGGGATATTAAGTTCTGATATTTTAATTAACGACGATAGACATAGTTCTATTGTTAATAATTATCCGTACAGTATTGGACAAAAATTACTATCTAAAACTGTGAACTATATTTTATTATTAGTAAGCTTTCTAACTGGTGGCATTATCTTATCGATGATTTTAGGGCTAATCAAGTATAATGCTGATTTTAGTTATCCTATTGCTATACTCGGAACGAAGTATCAAACAGTTGATGTAATGACATTTATATTAATCAGTTGGGGATATTTAGTTATATTAACAATCACAGCAGTATTAGTTTCAATTCTCTTAAACTATTTCATCAAAAATATTTACATTATTATTTTTATTCATATGGGATTCTTTTTTCTAGGGGGATTATCCAGTATATTTTCGAGGTTTACGTGGATGCTACCATATCATTATCTAAATTATACAAACGTTTTTAATGGTATTGTTGCTGAAACAACAAATCCTATACAAGCAAATATTCTATTTGGCGGACTGTCTTTAATGATTACATGCATATTCCTTGTCGTATTTATTTATATTCGTTTCCATCTATCAAGTACGAACATAAGAAAGAAAGAGGTGTGATAGTATGGGGTACATCCAATGGGAGTTAAAAGATTTTTTAAGAAACAAGAAAAATCTTTTGATTTACGTATTATTTTTTTCAGTCAGTCTCTATTATGCTTTCTTTCAATCAAGTGATTACAAACCCATCGAACGTGTTAATGAGTCTGAGATTTTGACGCGTTATGAAGATCAAAAAGAATTTCTAGATAATGTAGAAGTTGGAGAAGGAACTCATCCTATGACAGCCTTTGCTGCACATGTATTTCCAGAATTAAATCAATATGATAAGGGAAGACTAGATGCTTTAAAGGATAAAGATTATACAAAGTATTCAAAAATGACGTCCAATTGGTATCGTTACATGGATGAAATTATTTATTTTAACGAATTTGATAGTTTGAGATATAATCCAAAATACTATTCATATGGAAATCGATTCGCAAAATATGATGGGCATTACGGATATAATGTGTCTGCAACAGAATATCAAGCTTATGCAAAAGCAGATTATCCACTTTCAATTGATATATTCAATAAACAAACAGCACTTCAAACGCTAGAACGCTTATTAAATCAAGGACTAATTAGCATTTTACTCGTACTAACGTTTTTATTAACAAATGATATTGTTACAAAAGATAGACTCTATCCTTCTATTGTAGAGGGGTTTCCAATATCGTCATTTAAAAAGTTGTTGTACAAAAGCCTCGTAGCATTCATAGGAACATTATTTCTACTTATTCTGATGGTTCCGGCATTTATTTTAATTGGGATTAAGAATGGATTTGGTAATTTAAAATTACCAGTAGTTGTATATGATTTTGAATTTCTAAATCTAGGAAACTTTTATACTATTTCGATGGGACACTACCTAGTTCAAGTATTCTCATTATTTTTAATATGGGTCGGAATTATTATTGGACTAGTTATCTTGTCCAGTATTCTATTTAAAAATGAATATGTAAATTTAATATTCATCTCAGTTCTATTTATAGGAAGTGCTTATTTACAGCGTGGGACGATGATTAATGAATATGTTAGCTATTTTTTCACAACATATGCAGATATTGGCAATATCGTTATAGGAAAATCAAATTATCTTTATTATTTAGATACACCATCGTTTAAATTTGGTGTATTGATTCTAGGATTAACACTATTAGTTATTATCTTAATAGATATTATATTGGTTAAATTCACGAAAAAGTTGACGTAAGGAGGAATATAAATGATTCAAATAGAAGATATAATTGTACAATTTGGAGACCGAAAAGTTTTAAATAATATAAGTGCTACATTTAATGATGGAGAGATTATCGGTTTAGTTGCGCCAAACGGGACGGGAAAGTCAACGTTACTGAATGTTTTGATGAATTATTTACCTCCGACTTCTGGAAAAGTTATTATTGGGGAATCTTTAGAGTATACAAGTAAAAGTAGAGAAGCCTTAATAAGAAAGCATATTACTATGATGGCAGATCAGAGTGATTTGTATCCACACTTAAGTGGGATAGATCATTTAAAGATTTATGCAGATATGTGGAAAGAGACTTCTATAGATCCAAGCAAAGTTGTAGAAAGACTGAAAATGGGACATTATGTTAATAATAAAACGAGAACTTACTCACTCGGAATGAAACAGCGACTATGTTTCGCAATGCAAATGGTCGCAAACACTAAATATATGTTGATGGATGAAGTGATGAATGGCTTGGATCCGGATAATGTGGAACTCATTTCGAAATTATTGGAAGAAAAAAAGAGAGAAGGCAAAGTCATTTTAATTGCTTCTCACTTACTCGAGAATTTAGAGAAGTATGCAGATCGCATTCTTTTCTTAAATAATGGACATTTTGTTTATGAAAGAGATTATAACAAGATAAATAATGAAGATTATTATTTAAAATTTTCTTCAAGACAAAATGAAGATATTGTTAGGGACATTCATAAAGAATATCCTAAGATTAACCTGAAAGAATTAAGTAATGAACGTCTTATTGTGAAAGTTAATGAACTATCACAACAAGAAATAGAATACCTAAAAAACATCATTACAGAAAAATATAAATTGAGCTATATTATCGATCCATTAGATTTATTAGATCATTATAGTATTGAATATAATTCATAATCGTTTTACTAATGTAGAGATTTTAAAACTCTATTTCTTATAATGAGCTTTAAATAGTGCTATTAAAATAGTTTTGTAATAAATAGTAACTGCCGACCAGCATAAATTTTAATACCTAATTAATACCCTTTGTTGAAACAGTACGAAATTATATGATGTTAATAATCGATAGAAACATTGTCATATCAAGGATAATGAAATCTATGATTTAATACGGAAACTCAAAAATTATTGAGCGTATGAAACCAGGTCTTAAGAAAGCTCGTAAAGCACCACAATTCTCTAAACGTTAATATGCTTGAATTGTTGCAAACTTGTTTGCTTACAAGTCCAGTAGGCAAATTGCGTCAGCAATTTGTGTTCATATAAAAATTACAAGCACTTCTCGAGAAATCGAGGAGTGCTTGTTTTTATGTTATAACATATCTAGCATTTCAGGATGGAATACAGACAATATTGTATTACCTTTAGTTTTTAAGTCCTCATTAGAATTGATATTTCCTAAATCTATCATTGCTCTTGCAGTTGGGTATGGTGATTGATGTTTTACGCCTTTATTAATTGCGATATTATAATATTTTATCGCTGTTTCCGTATGCTTATGTACTAAGTTGTAAAGAGTTCCGAGATGATAAATAGAGGGAACTCCATCCATTTATTTAAAAAGGCCTTTAAATCATCATTGAAAAGTAAATAAACTCATATTATTTTTAATATATGCACTTAGATAAATGCAATGAGTAAATGTACTTATTATGTAAATAAAAAGGGATTATAATCAACTCCAAAACAGTACATATAATGGTCGTTTATTGGAATGATGATTCGTCTCTAGAATGTGTCAATTTTTCCATTAATATCTGAATATTTAATTAAAATTTGATATTATTATATTATACAAATATTTACATGAGAGGATTTTTATTATGTATAATGATGATTTTTATAATAAATTTCTTAATAATATTAAATTACATAAGGGGTTTTATTAAATGAAAAAGGGGTTCTTAAAAGCAATGGGTACTTTGCTGATCACTACATCAATATTAGTCGGATGTGGTACTGATGCCAAAGAGTCCAGTGAAAATTCTGCTGACTACTATGAATTGGATAATGACATTGAGGCTATCGGAGATATATTAGGGGAACACGACATTGTCATACTGGGTGAAAGTACGCATTGGTCATCCGAGGTCGCGAAACAAAAAACAGATCTCATAGATTACTTGGCAGAGGAACATGACTTCAACCTATTGTTTCTAGAAACAGGAGATTCAGAATTTAATTACTATCAAGAGAGCGGACTATCCATGCAAAATGGTGTAGCAACTCAATATCGACAAGAGAGCATCAAGAAATACTTGAATGGGACAAAACAGCCGATTAAAACTTTACCGATGGATTGGTCACCAGTTTTTTCGGGTAATAGAGCGAGTTCCGTCTCAATTTTAGAGAAGAACATTGTGGAGGAAATTTCTGAATACGATCCTGATCTTGCGGAAGCATTTAAGCGTTCAGAATTCGCTTTGCGTGACTGGTTTTCTAAAGGGCTTTTACAAGGGCAAAAAGTGGGGCATTTTGAACGCCCGGAAAATGTATATGAAAATATTAGAAATCGCCCTTTCTTTAAAGAGCTAACACCTGCAGCACAAAATTATATCGTTTCAAGACAGGAGAATATTGAAAAGTACTATTCAAAAATAAATTTTAATGAGGGGCTTAGCGAATACTACGACTATCGAGAGATTGGGATGGCAGAGAAGGTGTTAGAACAAATGACTAAAGACGATAAAGCAATTGTATGGGTTGCGAACGGTCATTCTAATTATGATGTGACATCCGTAGAATATACTAATGAAGTATTCGTCGAGCAAAAGAGAAATGAGCGTGTCGAATCTCTTGGCGCATTGCTTCGAGAGAGTGATTACAGTGTGTATAATACAGGGTTATTTCATAATGAAGCCGACAATTATGAACTCCTTCCTGAGGATTATGCAACACCAAGAAAAGAGAAAGATGAGACATTAGAAGGCTATATCGGTAATCGGGTTCAAAAAGACATCTTTATCGATTTTGCTACGAGTGATTTTGTAGAAGAAAGACGGTATACAATTTTTTGGGAAGGGTTTTATGACTCCAAAATGGTGCCACAAAAACAGTTTGATGGTCTAATCTACATTGATCACATTAAAGAATGACTCCGGTACAATACCAAGGACATCTACTTGCAGCATAACGCTTTTTAAATTGTCTAGATTGTGGGTTCCAGTTCATAATTTTAGTCAATAACTTTTAAGTTCATTATCAGCATGTTCTGGGTAGACCCTAAATAGACATTAGAGGGATATTGATTTCACTGGTGTCACTTTCGATGTTATTTTGCACTGATTTAAGCGATAATTTGCACTCTAGTTAAGAAGCCCAGCTAATCTTTTCACGAAGACAGCTGGGCTTTTAAAGTTAGTTATGCAAAATAACACTTAAGATATATGCAATTTACCGTCAATAATGACACGCCTTTTTATCGTAAGTACTATTTTGTGTGTAAAACGGTCGTTTTATGTACATAAAACTTTATCGATTAACAATCATTATTTTATATAGTCACAACTATTGAAAATTTTTGTAATTCAAATATTAAGAATTTATAATATAGTATTTAAAATCTGTTTTAATACTACATTTCTAATCTCTATTTTTTTTCATTTTACTCATCTTGATAACTGTAATTCTAAAGCTCTAATTGTATAATCTTTTTCTAGGTAAGAAAAGTCGTTTAATAAACTCTTTATTTAAATAAAAAAATAAACTTATTACTACATAATAATCACCACTCATAAGATAATTAAAAATTAAATTTTCTTTACTTTCTTATTGTTAGCGATTACAATATTATTAATATAATATTTAAATATCTGTATATTTAAACGGTATAAGTATTTTACTAGGAGGAATATTATGAAAAAAATAAGAGTTTATGCTGTATTATTCTTATTAATGTCTATAATCACTCTAATAATGGATTTTAATAAATTTTGGGGTATTATTACTTCAATTATTATCGTTATTATAGTTGGTTTAATAGAACATAAACATAAAAAAAGGAGATGAATAATATGAAGAAAATTATTAGTGTATTTTTAACAACTGTATTAATAGTGACAGTTTTTAACCCTATGGTTTCTAGCGCATCACAAATTAATTATACGAATTATAATGTGCAAAGCGAAGAAAATTTTGACAATAACGTTTTTAGTGTACCTGGAGGTACAAATTTATGTAAAATTATTAAAACTTCTTATGCTGATAATGTGACTTACAATAACTGGGAGCAGAAAATTATAACTCAGATAGTAAATGCTGGATTTGTTGGTGGTGTTTATAAAATTACAACATCTCTAGCTAGAGCAATAGGGTTTTCTAGTATACAGAGTGCATTTATTAAAATTCCTAAGTCGCAAAATACGTATGTAACTATTCAAACGAGAGAATGCAAAGATTCACTGGGAATTCACCATTCTACGATTATTACTTATTATAAAAATGCAAAAAGAACTCAGTATCTATACCAAGAATATAGAAAATTCTAATTTTTTAGAGAATCCTGTAAAAGATTCAATAAGATAAATAAGGAAATTATTAATAATTTTAAAAGTTAAATAACCTATGTCAAAAAATTATAGTTCTTTAACTTAATACATCGATGGTAGCACTCCGTTAGGAGTGCTTTTTATTATGCTCCTTCATCTGACATTAATGGCTACAAAGCAGCATTGAATAAGATCAGATTCAGTCTTGTGAAACGCAAAGCGTTTCGTTTTCTCACACTCCATTTCGCTAAGTAGTTATTTGTTTTGATTCTGACACTAATCTATTTTGCGTTAGCAACGCAAGGTTAAACATGCAGTTGATCCTAACTCGCACACTCATAAGGATAACTAGCCCTTGCATCACACTTAAAATAGCTTAAATACGTGTCACAAAACAAAATACCTACTGCTTCACTACGGTGAGTGTAGTAGAAAAAAAGAAAGAAGGAATTCAAATGGAACATGTAGATGAAATTTTATTTAGTATAACAGCAGGAGATGTAGATTTCGTATTTGAAACAGAATTTCCAGAAGTATCAGAAGAACAAAGAGAATCAATCAAAAAAAGATTATCTCAAGGGTTATATAGTGAATGGATAGAAGATGTTAAAGAATTTATAGACTATGAACTGAATTAATAACCATATAGAAGGTACAATATGTACCTTCTATATTAAAAAGTGGGGGAGATATTATGATTAGAATTTATGAAAATTATGGAAAAACAGATATATTTGTAGTAAATCAGGAACAGGTTAAAGAGCTTATTAGTAAGTTGGAAACGAGGTTCAATAAAAATGATTTAAATAGATTTATATGTAAAGAAGATGATATGTGGATAGCAATTGATAATAGTACAGCAGATGCTTTTGTAGAAGAATATGATTCACTAGAAGAAGCTTTTCAATATTTACTTTTTGATGATGAGTATAGTCTTACTGAAATTGAAGAAAAAGAAATCAGTAATTGGATTTGTAATTATGAAACAAAATCTAAGATTTGTTCTTTAATCGGTTATAATGTATAAGGTATAACTTATACATTATAACCTTCTATTATGAGTGGAAGTGTCCTAATGACACTTCCATAATCATCAGTATCTTCAAAAAATATATTGATGATTATTATATTAATTAAACGAAAGCACTCCTAACGGAGTACTTTTTATTATGCTCCTTCATCTGACATCAATGACTACAAAGCAGCATTGAACAAGATCAGATTCAGTCGAGTGAAACGCAAAGCGTTTCGTTTCCTCACACTCCCTTTCGCTAAGTAGTTATTTGTTTTGATTCTGACACTAATCTATTTTGCGTTAGCAACGCAAGGGTAAACATGCAGTTGATCTTAATTCGCACACTCATAAGGATAACTAGCCCTTGCATCACACTATGAATAGATTAAATACGTGTCACAAAACAAAATATCTACTGCTTCTTTACGGTGAATATAGTAGAAAAAAAGAGAAAGAAGGAATTCAAATGTACTTAAAATCAAGAGTTAATCAAAATGTGGAAATGGTAAAAGCTAGAGTGGAGCGTGTTGGCTATGACTTGTATTCAGTAGAAAAAGCATATGCAGAAGCTAAAAAAGTACTAGAAGAAAACAGAATTTAAAGTAATTAGAACTGAAATGATTTATGCGAACGAATACGATATTATTTTTGTAGAGAAGGTAGATGATGCATTATGGCTACAAGAACTAGCTAATGCACATCAGAATTTAGAAGATAATGATGTTAAAATTGATTATATTTTTATTAATACACCAAAAGATTTTATTACTTATGCAAAAAATCACATAGAGAATAATAATATAGATAAAATACTTCCAGAACTCTTGATTCACAAGGAAGTGTGATTTTCACACTTCCAGAAATTAAAAAATATTAAAGAAAAAATTTATATTATAGTAGAAAATATACATTATAAGATATATGTAAGATGACACAAGTAGGTAGGGAATCTATATATAATATTTTAAATAAAAAGAAGAAAGGATAGTTTTAATAATGTGTAGAATACAAAACGTATTTAAAGATTGATGTAATACACAAAGAAAGACTGCCATAATATAATGACAGTCTTAGCATCAGTGTCTAAGGAGTTGTAGGTTTTTTGTCACATGAGTTAAAAGCACAAGAACCACCACTAAAGTAACGAATTCCATGGTCTGATACTTTGCTTTCGAGTTTTTGTAAATCTAATAATTGACTCATTTTAATCACCTCCTTAATATAAAGAACAAACATTTCTTAACTATAATTCGTATTGAATATGTTCTTGTGTTTTATTGTTATAATGACTATTAATATTTGCCACATACCAGCAATTAAGAATACAAAATTGACTCCAATTAAATCAGCAATAATACCTCCTAATATATTAGAAAGCGGTATTAGTGAAACACTAAGTGATCTTATCGTTGTGGTAACTCTACCACGATAATGATCGGGTATCGCAAGGATTTGGATACTACTAAAAACGATATTTGGAGAGGTTAATGAGAAACCTAATAAAAATGCGATAATAATTATAACCGTTATGTTAATAGAAAAAAACATTAGTAACAATGAAATAGATAGGATGCTCCAGCCAACAATTACTATTGTGGAGTTTTTAAAAGATTTATTTATTTTATGAATTGATATTCCTGCTACAATACTACCAATCCCAATAATTGCATTGAACACTCCATAAAATTCTGGTCCAGCATTAATGAAATCATTAAAGTAAACAACAAACATTGGTCCAACCATAGATGTAATATTCAATAAGCTAGCAATTATTGCAATGATTCTTATGTCTTTTTGATTCCATAAATATTTTAACCCGTCTAAAAATTCGTCTTTTAAACTAGGTTTGATTATTGTATTTTCTTTTGTTATCATATTACTATTTATTATACTAATAAAACTTAATAATAATGAGCTGATAAAAAAGGTAAAAGAATTAAGTAGTAAACCACCGATTACTCCAATAATAGAGATAATAAAACCAGCAACAGAGTTACCAATAATAGAGGCGATATTAGACGTTACACTTCTATAGCCAATTAATTTAGTAATCAAATCTGATGATACAATTAATGGTAATACTCTCGTTTGGCTTGGGTATTGAAAGTTAAAAATAATTTCTCTGATTAATACAAGGATAATAATCGAAACTATCTCAAAATTTTCAGAAGCAAATGTAATGCTTAGTACCAATAAAATTACAATTATTGCATTAAAATATAAAGTTTTTATTAGTAAATTTAAAGGCTTATTACTTCTGTCTGCAATAACACCGGCCAAAGGACCGAGAAAAAATCCTATCACATGTCCCATACTTCCAATAATCGCAGTATAAACAGCAGAACTAGTTAATTCGTAAACGTGCCACATTAAAATGATAGTAAAAATACTATTACCTAATGTTGTAATAAAGTTATTTGTGACAAAGATTCTAATGTTATTTTTCATAAACTTCACTACCTAAATTCATATAGTACTGATCTAAGAAAAAGTTTTGATTACAATCATTATGAGTATTTATTTCATACAGTCTTGCCAAGGTAGATGTTACTCCAATACTACCTGTAAAGTAATCATTAGATAACCTAATGAGTTGTTCTCCAGCATAAAGGCCTTTTTTAACTCTATCTTCATATAGATAAAAATTACTTGCTAATCTTCTAGCAATATCCAGGTTTAATTTATTTCTAGTAAATGAATAAACATCTAAATGAAAGTTTACAATACCAGATAAACCTCTCATATAACCTGGAAACATAGTAAAATGAATATTAAGACTATTAGTTATTTTATTCACAAGATGGAGGTATTTATTATTTTTAGTAACTTTAAAATATCTAATTAAAACACTTCCTACACCGGCTATACCATCATATAAATATGGTGAAAGAACAATTTTATTGCTAGAGATAGGCTCTCTGTTCAAACCGATTTTTCCTGTATCATCGGTTGTCAAATTATCAATATCAAAGCCTAATGCTTTTTCTCCAATTTCTAAATACTTTTTGTCTTCTGTTTCTAAAAACAGATACAAATATAAAAGAGAAATTCCACTACTACCTCTGCCGTACCCATTATAAACGTCATCATGACAGTCTTTCCAATAATATTTCCCATTCTTTTGATGAGCAGATTTTAATATTGAAGAAGCAATCTTTTTCGCTTCATTTAAATATTTTTTTTCTTTAGTTTTCTTGTAGAAATATAAATTAGATAATCCTACGCCAGCTTTTCCGTAGAATAAATCATTTAGTTTAGGTAAATTTTTATTTGCATAATCTATATATATATGAGAAATTTCATGATATCCAAGAGTTTCAAGTACCCAAGCAATACCACTATTTCCCATAAATAAAGAGGATGAGTATTCGTTGGGTTTTTCTAATAAACTAATCATTTCATAATATAAATTGTTAAGATCTGTACTTTTATCTGTATATTTTTCTAATATATATAAATTATATAAAATACCAGAAAATCCATGAGCTACAGATAGTTTATTTGTGTCATAAATATGAGGATCCGAAGGTAAAAAAATTGTTTTATTCTCAATTAATATGGAATCTATAATATTATTAATTGATTCAGAAATTTTATTTCGTATATCATTCTTATCTAAATTAAACACATTTTCAGAGAACTCTTTATTAGAATTATTAAAGTTTATTTTATCAAATGAGATTAGAACAGATTCGATTGAGAAGAAATCATAGTTAAATATTCCTTCTATTAGTCTCAATAAATCCTTAGGAATATATGAAAAATTATTTAGAAACCGTAGTATATCTTTATATTTTTTATAGTCTAATTCTAGTATTGTATTCATAGGAAGAAGACCATATAATAATAAACAACCAACTTTAACAATATCTTCTTTTAATAGATTTTTCTTATTAGTATAATTTCTAAATCCGGGTGTTTCTATTCCATTATCAAAATTCGAGTTTTTTAATATTGAGCATTCAAAATCAATCATTTTAATGTCAAGAGATTCGTTACTAACAATAATGTTATGAGGAGAAATATCTTTTATGTATATTTCTTTTTTATGGATTTCTTCTATTAGATTTAATATTTTTTTATATATTGTTAATAAATTTTTATAATATTTTTCGCTATTTTTAATAGAAGTATTCCCTATAATAAAAGGATTATTACGAAATACAAAATCATTAAAAGTGTTTCCTATAATCTTTTCTAATATTAAATAGCTATTCTCCCAATCTGTTATATATCCTTCTACATTAGGAATTTTTTTATTATCTTTTAATATTTCTAATATTTTTTTTCATGAAGTAATCTATCTTTAGAATAGTTGTTTGTTCTATCTAAGCCAGTAAATGCTCTAGCTTCCTTTATTATAAATTCTTTATTATTTTTACTACCTATATAGGTACCACCGGTAGAAGAGAAATTAATAACAGAAGTGATGTTATATTCTTTTAAGAGTAATGACTCTTTTTCTTCTAAATATAACTCATCAATGATATTATCCACCCAATGGGGTTTCTTATAGTAGGGGAGTCTTTCATCTTTATAATAATTGTTATTATCATCTAGTATAAAACTTTCTTTTACCCCTAATTCGTTTAATACATAAATAGGGTAAAATTCTCCGTATCTATAATAAATGCATTGAGAATCTTTATATCTTTTATCTGATAAGATATACTGTCCTTTAAAGTTGTGTAAAATTTTGTATAAACTCTCAATCACTGTTTGAAAAGATTTCTCACAAGGGTATATTACAATAAACTTTCCGGCAGACTCTCTAGAATATGATTTATCATGACTTAGACGATACATCTTCATATTTTTGATGTACTTAAAATTAATGTTTTGGCTTATACAATATTTACTTACTAAATAGAATATACGTAAATAATTCTCAATAGTAGAAGATATATGTATTTTCCATCCTTGTGTATGTTTATCATCGACAAGAGTGACATAATTCCAAAATTCACCTTTGTATTTAACAGCTTTTTTGTGAGTGTCATTTAACTCAAGCAAGACATCAAATTCATTTTTTTCATCTACATGTTCTTTATTTTTATAATAATATGAATGATTATTATTGATAAATTGAAAATGGTTGCTATCTGCAATCTTTCTCATTTAATCACCCCTAATATAAAATAGATATGAAATAATTGTTATCGCTTTCATAATAACAGATATTTCATAAAAAAGAAAGCGGTTTATTTTATAATTGTGCCAATCACGCTTAAAATAAAAAGTATATTTATTTTAATATACTATACTAACCTTAACACCAATTATGCAAACTGTGACGGAGTGCTTTTAATATGCGTCTTCACCTGTACTCAATGCTACAAAGAATCCTTGAGTATGATCAGATTCAGTCGTGTTAAACGCCAAGCGTTTTCTTTTCTCACACTCCATTTCGTTAAGTAGATATTTTTTTGATTCTGACACTAATCTATTCTGCGTTAGCAATGCAAGGGTAAACATGCAGTTGACCCTAACTCGTACACTCATAAGGATAACTAGCCCTTGCATCACACTATAAATAGATTAAATACGTGTCACAAAACAAAATACCTACTGCTTCATTACGGTGAGTGTAGTAGAAAAAAAGAGAAAGAAGGAATTCAAATGCAACTAAAATCAAGAGTTAATCAAAATGTGGAAATGGTAAAAGCTAGAGTAGAGCGTGTTGGCTATGACTTGTATATGGACTTGACCATTTAAAAGTAAGATAGTTATTAATTTAGATGAATTTTTTTGGATTAAAATAAATTATAGAGAGAAGTATTATAATGACTGCGCTAATTATATTTGGTAAAAAGTAGAATCCCAAATCATATATAAATCCGTATAATATGAATGCAATTGGAATAATCGCACTACTTATTACTCCTAATCCTGAGAAAACTCTACCTTTCATATAATCTTCTGTTTCTTCATGAATAATTCGTATAAAGGGAACATTGATTAATGCTAAAACAAAAAATTTTACAAATAATATTGTCGATAAATATAAGAAATTAAATTGAAAGTGTTTCTCTAAATAAATTGGAATTGGAATTAATATCGTAATAAACGCACAAATAATAAATCCCCATCTCATTACATTTAAATGATTTTCAATTTTTTTAGTATTTGCAAGATAAATCCCAGCAACAACTGTTCCGCACGCCATAATACCATTTACAATCCCAACTTGTATCGGAGAAAAATCTAAAACGTTAATCATCATTTTTTCAGGTAACACCATATCACCAGCATTGAAGAAGTTAATAAATACACCAACAAAAATGACAGTGCTTAATATTGGAACGGACACTAGATACTTAAAACCAGATTTAATTTCGTCTAAAAATTTTTTAAAGTAATTGATCTTAGAGTCAGTTATGAAGTTGTTTGAAATGTTTTCTTTTTTAAACAACTCAAAATTAATACTGTAATCAAATAAAAACGAAATTAAAGAAAGTAGTAAGAATATAAAAAGTACTAATTCAAAGGATGAAATTCCAAATAATAATCCGCCTAATATCGGACCTAAAAATGTTGCGGATGATTGGATACTTGAACTTAGACCTAAAACTTTTTGTAAATTATCAATATGAAACATATTTGATACAGAAGCTGAAAAAGCGTTATTCACTATAGCATTAAAAAGACTTCTGATGAATGTTACAATGTAGATAGAAAATAAAGATAAGCCATAAAAATATGTAACTATGAAAAGTAAAAGGATACTTAGCATAAGAATGAATTCTCCGTAAATAATAATATTTCTACGATTTAAAAAATCAGTTAATACACCAGAAAATGGAGTAATAATTAGAAATGTTATAGATGAAATTGCTAAATTTATTGAAAAATATAATGCTGATCCTGTTTCATTAAGTAAAAAATAAGAAATAGCAAAATTATAGACGCTTCCTCCAATAGTAATAGTCGCAATACTAATAAGATAAGCAGTAAGATTTTGTTTTTCAGTTAAAGTCATATCATATTTCATAAATTGTCCTCCTTAAACTATTAAGTTTATTTTAAATCAACTTAATGGTTAAATCAACATTAATATTAATATAAGTTTACTATAAAGAAACTGGGTGAGAGTATGAATATAGGCAAAATTATTAAAAGAGAAAGAATTAAAAAGAAAATGACTCTTGAACAACTTGGCGGTGATAAATATAATAAATCTCATTTAAGTAAAATTGAAAACGGAAAAACAACACCTTCTTATGAGACTTTGATATATATATCTCAACAACTTAATGTTAATTTATCAATGTTTTTTGATGAAATTGATAATGAGTGGACTAGAGAAATAATACAAAAAATAGATAGAAATTTAGAAAAACTATATATACCAGAAGATTTATTTGATGAAGTATTTCAAAATATAAATAAACTTAGCTATATAAAGTCATCAATAAGATTACTATATATTTTATCAAACCATTTTACGATTCTAAATGAAGATGAAAAATTAGAAAAAGTAAAAGATAAAATAAAAGAGATTTTATCTTTTATAAATGATGATGAAATAAATCTAGAAAGTATAATCTTAAGTTCTAATATATATTTTTCTTCAAAGAAATATTTAGAAGCTTATAAATTTTTAAAATCTATAGAACGAAATTATTCAGAAGAGATACAATTATATGATTCATGTAAAGATATTTTTTTATTACAAAAACTTGTTGCACTTATAAATCTTTCTTATGAAGATAAGTTCTTTAGTACATATAAGAAAATATATTTTCATTCAATACAGACTGAAAACTTTAAAAATTATACGCGTGCAACAGTAATGTTGATGTCTTATTTTAAATTGAAAAAAGATGAAAAAGCATACTATTATTATTTTAAAGAGTTAAAAGAAATTAATAAATGGATACCAAAAATAGAATATGAATTAGAATTACTACTAGACTATTATGTGGATAAAGAAATTAATTTGAATTTAAATGGAGTATACAGGTATAAAAAAGCATTAAATCTTATAGAGACTTCTAATATTCCTAGTAATTATAAACAGATATTATCATTAAAATATTATTATTCTCAGCAAGAATATAGACTTGTAATCGATAATGCAGAAGATAACTTAATACCAAAGCAATTGATGTTTTGTGTAGTAGATAGAGCAAGTTATTTTAGAAAAATGTTATTTCTTCCGCTTTCTTACTGGATGCTAGGAGAAGAAAATAAAGCGAGTAGAGCTTATGATAAGCTCTATCATGAAATTAAAGACATAAAGGATCATCCAATTATTAAGGAGATAATTCAAACTTATATTAAAGAATATGCTTCATCGCATTGAATATAGTATTTTTTGTAAGATAGTAATGAGTATCATCTTTATTACCATATATGAATATTTTATCTGTCATAATAGATTTTAATTGATCATAGCTTTGTGAAACCGGAATTACTTGATCATTTAATCCATGAACTATAATTAAATTATAGTTCAAGTGGGAGAGTACTTTTTTAACTTTTTTATCATATGAATTTATAGACAAAAATCAACTATTTTTTACTACCGACCAGCATAAATTTTAATACCTAATTAATACCTTTTATAGAAACTGCATGAAATAGTATGATGTTAATAATTGGAGGAAACGTTGATATATCAATGTTAATGAAGTATATCATTCACTATGAAAAATCGAAAATTTTTGAGCGTAAAAAACCAGGTCTTAAGAAAGCACGTAAATCACCACAATTCTCAAAACGTTAATATGCTTGTTATATCAATGTTTACAGCACTTCTCGAATTTATTCGAGAGGTGCTTTTTTATATGGTTTTAGCATGGATAATACCCTTTAAATACTCCTCATCATAAATTACAAGCTAATTCTTTCTTCTAAGTACGCAATCTTTTCAAAATCCTTAAAGTTGTTATTATCATTTCTATAGCTATCCTTTGATGATGCTTTATATATTTTTAGATACTGTTTGAGTGTAGGAACAAAGAACTCTGTACCATCAATATGCAGTTCTTGTAGTTCAGAAAGTTGTATATCAGCGAATTCGGGTAATGTATCGATGCAACCAAATTCTATAGATATATCACCATTTGAGTACTCATGCTCATGGCGATCAATGAGAGAGAAGCCCAATTGATTCATTACAGCATTAATCTGCTCAAAGTTATATATTCTATCTTCATCAGGAGCTTCCCATCCACGGGGGTCACCTGGAACGTGTATATCAATGTCACTTGGCGACCATTCTCTATTACTAACTAACTCTAAACCTAAAGACCCCATTAATGTAGGTTTTATATCAATATTATTTAATGCAAGACAAATATTGATAAATTGATCAAATAGTATGTTGTCCATATAATCCCCTTAAAAATTGACATATCTATTAAATTTATCTGCTAATTTTTCTCTGGATTATTTTGCGATGTGCATATAAATGTCCATTGCCGTCTTTATATCACTATCACCTAATCTAGTTTGTACATCTTTAAGTGTAGCACCTGATTCGAATAATAGCGAAGCATGGGTATGTCTGAAGCAATGAACGTGTATCTTATGAAGATCTGAATGATGTTTAAAGAATGCCTCTAATTTGTCATTAGGTGACGATACACGCATGTACTTCATTTCATTTAGTCTAGTATGGTAAGTTGAAAAAATAGGTTGCTCTTTATCGCTAGCGACTGAAAAGCCGTATTCCTCATATTGAAGTTTTTGTTCTTCTTTCCACTGTAAAAGTTTACTGATGGTTTGATTATCAATATCTATCCATCTTTGAGACTCACGTGTTTTAGGTGGTTGTAATACATGGTTTATTGTTTACATTTGCTAGAGTCTTTTTAACGTAAAAAACCAGGTCTTAAGAAAGCACGTAAATCACCACAATTTTCTAAACGTTAATACCCCTTATATATCAAGGGCTACAAGCACTTCTCGAAGAAATTTCGAGAGGTGCTTTTTTGTGTGTTGGTAGAAATTAATACCCCTTTAATACCCTTTTTTGAAATAAGCTCTAAAAATTGATATGATTTTGGAACTTCTCAGCCAATCTTTTTCTTGATGTAGTTGTAATATGAGTGTATATATCCATAGTCGTTTTTATGTCACTATGACCTAATCTCGATTGTACTTCTTTAATTGTTGCGCCTGCTTCAAAAAGTAAGGATGCATGAGTGTGTCTAAATCCATGAATTTTAATTTTGTGAAGTTCTTTGTGCCTGCCAAAAAAAGCCTCTAATTTATCATTTGGTGTAGACACTCTCATGTAATTCATTTTATGGAGCTTTTGATGATAAGTAGTAAATATTGGTTGTTGATCATCACTACTGATTTTAAAACCGAATTCTTCATATAAGTTCTTTTGTTTAAGTTCTTTTGTTCAATTTTCCATTTTTTAAGAATGCTAATTGTATTTTTGTCTACGTCAAGCAATCTATATGAAGCTTTAGTTTTCGGTGGTTGTAACAAGTGTTTATTACTAACTTATGAATTTATGATTAAGTCTAAATAGTACATAAAACAGTCGTTTTTTGAACTTAATCTTGCATGTATTTTTGTCATATTAAATACTCATTTTATGCACGAATTCTCGAAAATTATAATCTAGTCTAATACATAAAGGAATGACAAGTTCTTTATTAAAAGGAGAAAGAAGGGATTGTAAAGTATGAAAAAAACTTATTGGTAAGCTTGTTTTCTCTGATGATGGTCATTGTTTTATCAGCTTGTACAAGCAATGACGGAGAAGCATCTGTAGAAGATACTAACAATGGGAAGGATTCAAATGAAGAGGTGAATATGAATGAGGACAATGAAAATTCTATGGAAGAAAATATGAATAACTCCTCCAGTGAAGGAGAAATGAATAATGGTTCCATGGGTAATGGTCATATGGATCATGATGATGTGGTAAGTCTAATTGATTCGACAGGAGAGAATGAACTGAATATCCCCCCTCTACTCAAAAGCGACAGCAACAAAGGTATTGAATATACAATACGCGCGCAAAAAGGAGAATCAGAAATATTTGATGGCTTTCAAACAAAAACATATGGTTATAATGGCTCGTTTCTAGGTCCCGTGCTTCAATTTGAAAAAGGAGATACTGTGAAGATAAACTTAATCAATGAACTCGATGAAAATACCACTTTTCACTGGCATGGATTGGAAGTGCCGGGGAATGACGATGGTGGTCCACACAATGTATTGGAGCCAGGCGAAGAGAGTACTATTGAATTTGACGTGACACAGGAAGCTGCCACATTGTGGTTCCATCCCCACCCGGAAGGAAAAACCTCTGAACAAGTGTACAACGGACTTGCTGGGTTAATTTATATCGAGGACCAAAATTCAAAAAATCTAGAATTACCAAGTGAATATGGAGAAAATGACATTCCTCTCATTTTCCAGGACAGAGTCTTTGATGACGAAAAACAGTTGAATTATAAAGCAATAGCAAATGAAGATGGCACTGTCGGAGATACATCATTAATTAATGGAACATTAAATCCAAAATTAACTGTAGATAAAGAAAAAGTACGGCTTCGACTTTTAAATGGCTCAAATGCAAGAAACTACACCGTTAAACTAAATACAGGAGATGCTTTTGTACAAGTCGCAACAGACGGCGGATTTTTAAATGAACAGGTTTCAATGCAAGAAATAACACTCACGCCTTCAGAACGGGCCGAAATAGTTATTGACTTCTCACAAGTTAAAACTAATGAAGAGATTGCTCTAGTAAACGAAGAAGGTACCACGCTCTTACCTTTTGAAATCACAGATCAAACAGGTAAGACCATAGATATACCTGATGAAATGAATGAATTTTCAGTTACGGAAGAAGAAAAGAATTTACCAGTAACAAAAGAAATTGAACTTTTTGGCATGATGGATATGGTAACGATAAATGGTAAAAAATTTGACCCTGAAAGAATTGATTTTACGCAGGAACAAGGTGTCACCGAAGTATGGGAAATCTATAATAAACCAGACATGATGGGCGGCATGATTCACCCGTTCCACATCCATGGTGCTCAGTTTAAAATCCTTTCCAGGAATGGAGAAGCACCACCTGAGAACGAAAGAGGTTGGAAAGATAGTTTTTCCGTTTCCCCGGATGAGACTGTGAAAATTGCCATTCAGTTTAAAAATAAAGGCATATATATGTTCCACTGTCACATACTTGAACATGAGGACAATGGGATGATGGGACAGGTTAAAGTAGAATAAGATCCAAATCTTCAATCTAATAATAAAAAAGGAATTATTTTTTGATTTTTCTAGGCAAATTACATTATTGAATAAGTGGAGAAGGACAATCATCATTAAAATTATGTGCATTTTCTATGGAGTTTACCAATATCGGTTTATAATACGGAGTAGTAGGGAATTAAATCAATGTAAGTGATTTTATTCTATAGGAGGGATTTACAATGGCTCATGAACAACACCAACAACTGATTCAGACGTTACATGAATGTATGGAGGCCTGTAACCACTGCTACGATGCGTGTTTGAGAGAAGAGGACGTAAATATGATGGCGGAATGCATCCGTCTGGACCGTGAATGTGCAGATATCTGTGCATTTCTGGAACAAGCACTAATGAGAGGTACACCATTTGCTTCCGATTTAGCAGCGGTATGCGCCAAGATTTGCGAAGCTTGCGGAAATGAATGTCAGAAACACGACCACGAACACTGCCAGAAATGTGCAGAAGCGTGCTTCAAATGTGCAGAAGCTTGTAAGGAAATTGCTTAGAATAAAACTTTATAGACAAAATGCCATGCCATCTAATAATCCAGGCATGGCTTTTCTTATTAATCGAACAAAAGCAATCAGTCTCACGTTTTAATATTGAAATGTGTTTTAATTTTTAATCCATTTGTAACCAACGCCCCACACAGTGTGAAAGTAATCATCTATCGGAAAGCCGACTTCCCGAATTTTTTTCCGCATATTTCTAACGTGAGAATCCACAGTACGTCCTTCCGTTTCAGAATCCATACTCCACACTAAATAATCAATTGATTTCTAGAAAAAACCCTTCCTGGATTTTTCATGAGTAATCCAATGATTGCAAATTCTTTTGGTGTTAATTTTACAAATTGTTTTTTATAGGATAGTTCATATTGATCTTCGTCCCATAACAGTCCTTCGACTTCAATCCGGTTGACAGGTCTTGTTCTTCTTAGTAATGCATCCATTCTTGCAACCAATTCTTCTTCATTAAAAGGTTTTGTGATATAGTCATCTGCACCCAGTTTAGTCATATCGCATAAAAAGTAAGATCTTTATTATGAACAATTCTGCTTAATTCACTTTGCCCACAACTGAAATTTTCTTCCACTCTTATTCTGATCCATCTTTGGATACAGAAGTATTTCCAGTTATAATATGGATTGTTAACTCATCTTCATTCTGCGGATTGATTCTGCTGAAGAGACCACTGTCTATATGGTGGATTTCGTTACAACAGATACTGAAGAAGAAGTTCAGAATCATAAGTGGGTTACAGAAAGTGAACTGGCACCTGTGGAATAAATTAGCGAATAGTAATATAGGATAAAAACATGGATTTTTTATCTTGGTCTCTTTCTACAATTATTATATAGAATCAATATGACATAAAAAGATGGTACTCTAAATTCTTAAAATCTTTTGTCATTAACTAGCTGCAGCATGAACACGCAGAACCATCTTCTTTATCAATATCTTCTTTAATCTCGTAGCCGGTATTTTGAATAGCACCTTTGATGTCTGCCAAATTAATTGTACTGTCATTAAATGTTACATCTACTTTACCTTCAGGAATTTGAACTTTAACTGATTCAACGCCATAATATCTCTAATATCTTTACTCGTAGTTTTGTTTTGTGCCCAAACGACCCGCATCACTTCCCATTCGGAATTTGTGATATTTGAATCAATTGCTTTGGTCAAATTTTCACCTCTAATTTTTTCAAGTATTTTTAAGATGTCTTTCATATTTCATACAGTAAAGAATTAAAATACCGACTATCCTTAAGTAAGGATTTGTCGGCATTTATGTTATTCTACTTCAAATCTATGAAGTAACTGCGCATTGATTGCTACGATAATTGTACTGAGACTCATCAAAATCGCACCTACAGCCGGACTGAGTATTATTCCCCAAGGCGCCAGTACTCCTGCTGCCAATGGGAGAGCAATGACGTTATATCCGGTTGCCCAAATCAGATTCTGTACTAGTTTATTATATGTTCTTTTAGATAGGCTGAATATTGCAAGAATATCTTTCGGGTTACTGTCAACTAGAACGATGTCTGCACTATCTATTGCAATATCAGTACCTGCGCCCACAGCGATTCCAACATCTGCTTTAGTCAATGCAGGTGCATCATTGATGCCATCTCCTGTCATTGCAACAATCAATCCACGTTCTTGGATTTCTGTCACTTTGTCGGCTTTCTCATCGGGCATCACTTCCGCATAAACCTCATCAATTCCTATTTGTTCTGCAACGTAATTTGCTACTTTCTGATTGTCCCCGGTCAACATGATAGCTTTAATATTTCTCTTATGCAGCTGTTCAATTGCCTGCTTAGAACTTTCCTTAATTTTATCTGCCAGTGCAATCGCACCTGCTAATTCTTCGTTTACCAAAACAAAAACTACCGTCTTACCTTGTTCTGACCATTTATTGAAGTTATGATCATCAAAATCTATTTTTTGTTTACGTACATATCCCGGACTCACTACTTTGACTTGTTTATCATCAATCGTCCCTTCAATTCCTACACCAGTAATTGAATTGAAATTTGTCATTTCAAGCAATTCAAGTTCTTTTAACTTGGCTTCATTGAGTATACCTCTCGCAATAGGGTGTTCCGAGTCATTTTCTACTGTTGCTGCATAACTTAAAAGGATATTTTCGTCAATATTATTGAAAGTCTGTATATCTGTAACCCCAAATTCACCTTCAGTCAAAGTGCCGGTTTTATCAAATATCACAGCGTTAATTTTACGAGCCTTTTCAAACTGTGGACGTTTTCGAATTAACAAACCGTGCTTTGCAGCAAGGGATGTAGATACTGAAATAACCAACGGTGCTGCCAGACCTAAAGCATGAGGACAAGCAATAACCAAAACTGTTACCAATCTCATGATAGCAGTATCTATAGTTGCTCCGATACTTATCCAAACGATAAATGTGATAATACCGGCAGCTAAAGCGATATAGAATAACCATTTAGCTGCTTTATTAGTTACATCCTGAGTTTTCGATTTAGTACGTTGTGATTCTCTAACCATATCTATAACTTGTGTCAGATAAGATTCATTCATCAGTTTCTCTACTTCAATAGTGAGAGAACCTTCTCTGTTTATTGAACCGCCAATGACCTCGTCATCAACGGATTTTCCAACTGGAACAGATTCACCCGTTAACATTGATTCATCAACTTGCGACTTTCCTTTAACGATTTTACCATCCAGCGGCATTTTTTCTCCGGGTTTTACCAATAGTAAATCACCCGCTTTAATATCATCAATCTGAATTTCTTCTGTTTCACCATTTTCAGTGATACGGTTTGCCGTATCAGGCATTAATGATGCGAGGGATTCCAGGGCCTTGGAAGCATTGTTAATAGATCGCATTTCAATCCAATGTCCGAGAAGCATGATTAATACAAGAGTTGACAACTCCCAGAAAATTTCTTCCCCATTGAATCCAAAAACAACTGCCATACTATAGAAGTAAGCGACAGAAATCGCCATTGCTATTAATGTCATCATGCCTGGTTCTTTGTTTTTCAATTCATCGTAAGCGCCCTTAATGAATGGCCACCCCCCGTAGAAATAAACGAAAGTGGCCAACGCTGCCACAATATAACTATCTCCAGTAAATTGCCAATCCACACCTATGAAACTTTGAATCATCGGAGATAGAAGTACAATTGGAATTGTGAATATCAGGATAATGAAGAATTTATTTCGAAAATCTGTCACCATATGTGCATGATGATCGTGACCGTTATGATTATGGGATTCGTGGTTCTCCTCATGATTATGATTATCTTCTGTATTCATTTCTTTCCCCCTACTACATTATAATAAGACTACAATTGTAAACGATTTATTAATTTAAGTTTACTTCTGTAATCATTATTTATCAATCTATTAATTTACTAAGTTTATTATAAAAAATATATGTGCAGAAACTATCCACTACATGTATTTAAAAACTAAGTAAAGATAAATTAACTATTGCTCTGAGATTTAACATTGAATTAAAAATGCAGATTCCACAACACTAAATAGCATTGAGTAATCTGCATTTAATATATTATTTAAGCTGTAAATCTGTCAGACAGGTGCTGTCATTCTCAAAAGTTGAAAAATTAGATTCAACTTTTTTTCCATCATAATTAATTTCTAAAGAGTAATTTTTATCTCTTGGCAGCCAAAAATCCAAGAAACCATTCTCAAGGGTAGTCAACTTCTCATCAACGTGAACTTTTCCATCTTCATCTGTAATTTTTACATCCATCTCTTCATTCATCAGTTCTCCCTGACAACCTGTTAAGCTATGAAATTCACAAGGATGTGTGTATGAGATGTATGGTGCAATAGATACAAAAAATTCATCGTCTGGCAAAGTATAGACATTCTCATCTCCACTATCTTTAACAATAAGTGTTTTATCATTTATAGATGCTGATTCTACAATATTACTAGCGCTTAATTTCGAAACCATTTCTTTAATATTTGATTCGTTCGATGCTGAGTTATCACTACAACCTGCTAAAATAAAGATTATGCCCATCAAAACCGGCATTAAATATTTTTTCATCCAGATTCCCCCTTGATATTTAATTTTAACAAAATTTTTTAAAAAAATTTTATAATAATATATCGTTTTTATGAAAGTTATATGAACAAATCATTTAATGTATTCATAATTAGAAGACTTGAAAATCTCCAAAGTACGGCTGCAGCCAAATGATAATCTGAGTCAATCTATCAAAATACAGAAGTAAAAGTGTGTGAAATATTGTGCGTGCATTAAATTTTTGATTTTCTACTTCATTAGAACTCATTCTTGTTATGTAAGAGATAAAAGTAAAGTAAAATATAAAAATAATGCTGGTATGCTATGAATACTTTTGTTATAGTTGGGAATGTTTTAAGAGGTTTTAATAACGAAAATACTGAAAATATAAGAGGTATCATAATCACTTTATTCATTACCAATTGGAATTATAAATTTTATATTGAGTAGTTTTAACTTAAGCATAAAATAATTTTCCAGAAATGTGTCGCCACATTTCTGGCTATAGTAAAAATATACATTCAACAATAATTATAGAGTCATGGGTCTACCTCTTTTCAATAAGGAACATACACTAGTTCAATTCAATAAAGCAATTGAAGAGGCGATTGCTTCTCTTTAGAATTATAATGTTTATTTATCGATATTTACTTAGAAAGATGAATTTATAGACAAAAATCAATTATTTGTTACTACCGACCAGCATAAATTTTAATACCTAATTAATACCTTTTATAGAAACTGCATGAAATAGTATGATGTTAATAATTGATAGAAATACTGATATATCAACGTTAATGAAGTATATCGATCACTATGAAAACTCAAAAATTATTGAGCGTATGAAACCAGGTCTTAAGAAAACTCGTAAAGCACCACAATTCTCTAAACGTTAATTGTCAAAGCTGTTGCGAACTTGTTCGCTTACAGATTTGTGTTCAATTAAATATAAAGTTCGAAGTACTTCTCGATAAATCGAGGAGTGCTTTTTTGTTATATATCGTGGACTCCTATATCTCTAAAACTTCAAAAGCATTAAATCTTTGAGACATTTCTTATATAAAACCTTTATCTTTTTCATCAAATCGTTTTATTTTCATAATTATTATCTTTCTCTTTTAAAAAATAAAATAAAAATACAATTCCAAGTAAAATTTCTAGTATTGATAAGATTGGAGTTACAAATCTATTACCAAGGTATTGAATGATAATACCTGTAAATAAAGCCCCCACTTGCATTGAAAGCATACTACATGTATTCCACAACCCAAATACTCTTCCTCTTAAATCAGGATTTACCTTTATTTGCATCACATTTCTTTCAAATGGTACTACAAATCCTCCTACAAAAGCGAATGCAATCATTATAAGAGACCCAGTAAACAAGTTATTTGTCAGACTAAACAGTGCCCAAGTTAATCCCATCAGTATATAGATATAACCATAGTTATGAACTTTCTTAAACATGATTTTATTGTTCGCAATCCAGTAGCCGATAATTACAGAAGTTAATCCTTCTGCAATATATAATACACTAAGACCAAATGGAGGAACTTGATATACTTCATTCACCATTCTTTCAATCATTAAGTTGAAAGATCCAATGATTAGCCCACCAGTTAGCGCGAATAATAATACGTAAGAAACAAAGACATTATTTTTAGCTACTTGGAGACCAACTTTTATTTCTTTTACAAAATTTCGTTCCTTGTTAGAAATTTTTTTACGTTTAATATCTAAGTTCAACATAGCAAATCCAGCATATACAAATGAGATGCTTGTTATTATCCAAAATATATTAAGACTAAAAAATGAAACAACTAAACCACCTGTGGCAGCACCAATTAGTCGTATAAAGCTAGTTAGTGTAAAATTTAAAGAGTTCGCAGTAACCAAATCTTCATCTGGCATCATTTCCGGAATAATCGTTTGTCTCACAATAGTTGTAACTGATTGTAATAATCCAACAACAAATCGAATTACAAAGAATAAAATCCAAGCAGTCCATCCTTCAAAGAATGGGACAAGAATAAACAATAAATAAAATGGAACTTTTAAAAACTCACTGATAAACAATACTTTTTTAGTATCGTAGCAATCAATAATACCGCCGAGCAAGAAACTCATAAAGATTGGGAATAATCCACTTACTGCCCAAAGGACGCCAAGCTGAAGCCCACTAGAGGTAATATTACCAATCAGAACGAGCATTGCAATGAATGCACCCCACTGTGTTAATCCTGTAATCATAGTTGTGATTAAAAGTTTCCTATAATTTTTATTTTTTGTAATTAGTTTAAATACCTCATTTTTGCCCATATTTTTAATCATCTTTCATTAAAATTTTTATTATAATTATCAAAAAAGTTTCTATCTTTCTTTGTTAATTCATCTATGTTTATTAAGGTATTTCTTTTTATAAAGTTAACTAAACTATATCCATAACTATACCCTAACCAAAGTGGTATATTTTCTTTTTTATTTCCATGCATAATTGAATATATTCTACTTCTATCATTTATGTATAGACTCTTTAATACTTCTATAAATCTATTAAATTCTTGGCTTTGATGCATAAATGCCCAAGGATTAACATATTCTTTGACTAAGATTTCCTCTACATAATTTTCATCTAATCCTTCGTTTATAATATGATCTAATAAAAGTGAATTTAAATATAAAAGCGCTATCATTTTCAATCTACTATTTAATATATCACAAGTCAATAATGATGAATATCTAGTGAATTAATAATATCTAGAAATATTAACAATATAACAGTTCGGTACAATTAACTTTGAAGAATAACATTGTGGCTAGAAAAGAAAGAGAAATGAGTCGAGTGAGTAATATAATAACACCTGAATTATTTGAAAGTTTAAATGAGCAACAAGAATTAATTGTGAGACATTTGTATAATGAGGGAGAATTAACAGCATATAAAATTGCAAGTATTATTCAAAGATCTGCTCCTACGGCTAGAAAAAGATTGAAAGAATTGGAAGAAATGAATATTGTATCGACACATGGATCAAGTAAAAATGATCCGAAGAGAACATATTATTTAATCGGTTTTGAGTAAAGTGGAAAACTTTCGAGTAATTAAATAGATAAACACTAAAAAATAATGAGAATCTAATGATATCAAGGCATTTGTGAGCTTTCGAGTAAATATAGGAATTTTCGAGTAACTTAAAAGAAATTACAAAAATAGAGTAGAATCGATGGAATCAAAGGGTTTACGAGCTTTCGAGTAAAGTGAAAAATTTTCGAGTACTATTACTTTAATTATAGAATGCTTAAATTTTGAATAGGCAATCTATTTTGATAGCAATAGAAAGAAATAATAAGATGCTACAAGATTATTTAATGGCCAGCATTTTTGAACGTATGAAACTAGGTCTTAAGAAAGTAAATATAAATATAAAGTTTAAAAGCACTTCTCGAGAAATCAGGGGGTGCTTTTTTGTGTTCATCAATAATAATTTGTATGTGATATTATAAGGCTAAGAGATATTAAATAAAAAGGGGTGAGTTTAATTTGAATATATTGGATATTATCAAGAATGGCGAAAGTAATACAGTAGAATTTAAGAGTTGGAAAAAGTCATCTAATTTTAAAGATCTAATTGAATTATTAGTTAAAGAAGCAGTGGGTTTCGCTAACACTAAAGGTGGAACTATTCTTGTAGGTGTTGAGGACAATGGCGATATAACAGGTTGTGACAATTTTGATACTCAAAATATTATAGAATCTATTTATGATAAGACAGTTCCAAATTTGTTTAGTGATATTGAAGTCGAAAAAATTGAGGACAAAAAGATTTTAGTAATAACCGTTGAGAAGAATATTAATAAAGTCTCTACTTCTAAAGGTGTTTCGTATAGACGATTAGGAAAAAATACAAAACCTGATTATCCAATGGAGTATAGTTCTAATAGAATAGATGGGTTTAGAGGAGATTACTCATCAAAAATTATTGAACCGTCTAATAAAAATGATATTGATTTTTATGAGGTCGAAAATTTAAAGCGTAAATTACAAGCACGTGATAAGGACTCTACGTTATTTAATTTAGATGATATTAGCTTCTTACAGGACTTAGAACTCATTGAGATAGTAGATGAAGAGATAAAACTTACAGTTGCGGGTTGTTTATTTGTTGGAACAGAACAAGCTATATCTAAACTACTACCTCAAGCAGAAATAATTGTATTAACTTATAAAGAAGGTATAACTGAATATCATAAAAGACTAGAACTAAAACTTCCATTACTAAGATCATTGGATAGAATCCAACATATCTTTGAGGATCAAAATACTATACAAAATATCCAAGTTGGTTTATTTAAATTAGAGGTATTAGATTATCCTGTCAATGTGTTTCAAGAGGCGTTATTAAATGCTATGACACATAGGGATTATGAAAATCCCTCATCGATTATTATTAAATTTTACCCTGAGGAAATACATATTGAAAACCCAGGGTCATTTCCTGAGGGGATTAATAATAAAAATATTATAAGTCATCCCTCTACACCTAGAAACAAGTTAATTGCGGAAACTTTTCAAAAGTTAAAGTATGTTCAAAGGTCTGGTCAAGGTGTAGATATTATTTTTAAAGATATGTTGGCACTAGGAAAATCAGCGCCTGACTATACACTCTATAGTAATTCTGTTCAACTCATTCTTCGTAGCGTCATGGAAGATATTGAGTTTTTAAAATTTATTACAAAAGAGGAAGAAAAGCATAGTTCATTTTCAGTTCAGGAGATATGTATACTGAAATATATAAAGAATAATAAGAAAATATCACTATCTCAAGCAGCAGAGGTTGCCCAAGTGAGTCATCAATCTGTACAAGTAATATTAAATGATCTAATTCAAAAAAAGAATCTGATTCAAAGAGAGAATAGAAATAGCTATATGTTTACTCACAGAGTTTACGCAGAATTTGAAAATCAAATTGAGTATATAAAGGATAAAGGATTTGATGAATTTAAAGGTGAGGCTATGATATTAGAATATCTTTCTAAAAATGAGTCCATTACAAGAAGAGAAGTCGAGAGACTATGTGGTTTTTCAGCATCTACAAGTAAGAGAATCCTTAAAAGCTTAAGAGATAAAGACAAAATAGTATTAGTTGGGCGATCTTCATCAAGTAGGTATAAATTAAAAACGGATTATTATGATTAGTTTTTTATGAATGATAAAGCGTGGTCCGAGATGGTCCGAGATGGTCCGAGAATGGACCGAGGTGAACCGAGATACTGATATAAGAATTGTAGAATTAGGATAGAGGAATAAAAATAGCATAATCTGCTGTATGAACTACCATCTAAAAGCTGCACACGAAATCCCAACTTGAGGAGTACTTTTTATATTAATATATATTTCTAGAAAAACTTTTGCTAAAATTTAATTATTATCGAATTAAAGGTGGTGTTGCATTATGAAAATGGTAAGAGTAATGTACGGGGGAAATTATTTTAAGGGATAAGCGTATCAGGCCCCTATAAACTACGTAATCCCTATAATCCGGAGGAAACTATGATTATTAGAGATTATGAAGTTAGTAATGAAGCAGGCTGGGTAAGGTGCCGAGTACTTTCTTTTTTACAAACAGCTTATTTTGACAATGTGCTTACGGAGAAAGAACGTTATGACAACCCTGCCATTGAACTTGTTGCAGAAATCGATGGACAAATTGTTGGCTTAATTGATGTGGAATACGAAACAGAGGAACTTACAATTTGTTCTAGAGGAGCTGGACTTGGAGGTATGATTTGGCATATTGCAGTGCACCCAGATTATTATCGACAAGGAATCGGAGAAGCATTATTAAAAGAAGCGGAAAAAAGAGCGAAAAAGTTAGAACTAAATCGCTTTGAGGCTTGGACAAGAGACGACCAATGGGTTCAAAATTGGTATGAAAAGATGAATTTTAAAAATACTGATTCTTATTATCATGTCTATTTTGAAGGAGAACAAATAGATGAGGTAGTGAATAGTACAATACCAAAATTATATTTTGTGAATGGTTTTGCTCATTATACTGGAAATGATATTGAGCAAATTAAAAAAGAAGATACTAGAATTCACGAATGTGTGTGTTACGAAAAGTATTTTGATGTAGAGTAAAACAAACACAACAAGCACTTCTCGAGAAATCGAGGAGTGCTTGTATATTACCTATGCTTAACGTTCTGGTATTATTTCATCTAGAAACTCGCCATATTTCCCTTCATTATTTTTGGTTAATAAATGACCGTAGTTATCCAATATAATAATATGTGTTTCCCAGCCGTTTTCTCTATAAAATCCTTCTCCTTCTTTACTTGCTGTTAAAGCGTTAAAAGGATGTTCTTTTCTCTCGCCTGTATCATGTGCTCCGACAATCCAATAAATAAGGAAGTCGCCTCTTATAATATTCTCTTTTGGGATACGCTCACTTATATTTTCAACCTTTGGAGAACCGCCGCCTCCAAAAAGAATAACGCCTCCTTCTTTAAATATCTATGTCTTTAAGCTTTTCAATTAGCCAATAAGATGTAATTTCAGCACCACCTGAAAATCCGCCGATCCAAAGATAATCATTATTCGGTAGAGATTGAATTAAATCAATAAGATAATCTGAATTAAGGTCTCGTTCGTTCCACCACGTGTTATATTTTGTTGAAGGTGTTTTAGGAACGACTAGAGTTAAGTTTTTATCTTTTGCAACTTGTTTAATACCTTAATTTAATGTCCAATTTTAGTTCTCCTTAATAAATGATCTATTTAAGTTTACATCATCGTGCTTCTTAATAGAAATATATAGAACGTGATATAATTAAGTGTCCAATTTTGTCTATGAATGAGGAATTGAAGTTACACGTCTTCTTTATGTAAAAAGAATTGAAGTTTTTTATCATTTCTATAACTATCTTTTGATGATGACTGATTCAGGTAATATATCGATACAACCGTATTCAACACTTATCGTGGCATTAGAAAACTCATGCTCATGTTGGTCAATTAGGAAGTAATCGAGACGACTTATGACTGAATAGCGCCAAAATGATAGATTATCTCCTTGTCAGGTTTCTCATATACGTGGTCACTTGGAACGTGTTGGTTCACACCAAAAGGAAATTGGATTAAGAATTATATAATATAAATTATTGTTCTAGCGATGTAATATGCGATTAAAAATATTAATAGTGGTTTTATAAAACTTTTATTTTCTTTTTTGTAAACTATAATAATTGAAATGGAGAATATGAGTGGTAACCATAAGAACCAAAACAATAAATTATTGAAAAAAATTTCTAAAATGCTAATCATCCTTTAGTTAAGATTAATTAGTATACACTATATTTTGAATTTGTTTCTTTAATACATGTGTAGTTCATATGAACATATATAGCTGCTAGCCCTGCAGGTGTTACTTTAGCACCATTTTTATGATGGATTATTAACCTTATACAAGTATATGAATTATGTTAGTATAGAAATAAGAAAACTCAAAACATAGTATATATCAATAACTTTAAAATGTAAGGACTGATTAAATTTTGGATTTCTTTCTTAACCAAATTCTCATCGGTTATATAGTAATTCCCTTACTAATAATTTTTGGCATATTTAAAATGAAAAAGAATGATAATAAAGCACAAGTAAAATCTGTTATATCTTTTTTAATTATTTACTTGATTCTAAGAACAGTATATTTGTTTTTATTTTAGAGTTAAATAGTTAAGATTCGTCTTTTACCCAATTTATAGGCGGTAGATCTAGTTTTTTTTCTATCTTTTATATTTATTTTCAATTCAAGCACCGACTCTTTCTGGTTTAAATGTAAATTCATAAGCTATTATTGGATTGCAACGTTCATTCGATTTAATTTTTAAATCAGTAAAATATCGTGGTAATTCTTTACTAACATGCTTTAAAATGTTTTTATCAATCTCGCTAAAAGTGTAATATTTTTGAGTATCTTATAATTCTTTAAACTTATCTGTGGCAAATGTTACACTACCTACTGTGCGCGATTGTTTAAGTAGTCTTTATACTGTGTTATAGCAAAGAAAATTTCATTTCCGCACGTGTCCAATAACTCATATTTACTGTATTAAAATCATTATGATATTTGATGAGATATGGGTTTATTGATTATACCCGATATTATATATGACATATGAAATAGAAAAAATTAAGCACTTCTCGAGAAATCGAGGAGTGCTCGTTTTATGTTATAACATATCTAGCATTTCAGGGTGGAATACAGATAATATTGTATTACCTTTAGTTTTTAAGTCCTCATTAGAAGTGATATTTCCTAAATCTATCATTGCTCTTGCAGTTGGATAAGGTGATTGATGTTTTACACCTTTATTAATTGCGATATTATAATATTTAATCGCTATGTCAGTATCCTTATGTACTAAATTGTAAAGAGTGCCAAGATGATAATAAAATAAAGATATTGTTTTAGATATGCCGTAATAATCTTCCCATAAATTCATTTTTTCTTCTATCTCGTTAATGATATAAGCTTGTTGTTCATCTTTAAATAAAAAGAATATATAACTTAATAAAACAATGTCATTTGGCAATAAGTTTTCTCTATTCTGAATTGAGTTCCAAATAATCTTTCTATACTTTTCTTGTTCTTGAGCTGTACCTTCATAAAGTGTAGCTAGGCTATATAGGATATCTATTTGAAAATCCGTTAGATAAGGATGATTCTTAATAAATTCATCAATAATCACTATACGATTGCTTAATTCATTGTTTAAATCATCAAAAAAATTAGGAATATCTTTTGACTTAGAATATAAATAAGCGAACTCAGAAAATGGAATGTTTAGTCAATCTAAAATCATAATTAAACTATAAAAATTAGCATTATCAATATCGTTTTCGATATTCGTATATGTATACTCACTCATAATTCCTTTATAAATATCACTTTTTGATAGATTTCTAGACTCTCTTAAAAATTTTATTAAATTTTCCATTATATCACACCTAGCATTAAAGATATTACATTTTTTAAAAAATATGATTCATAAAATATTACTTCTAAAAAATTTTAAAATTGTGGTAATCATAAATCTTAGGAGGAATATTATGAATCATTCTTGGAAAAAGATTGTTAAATACTCATTACCCTTCACTATTATCGGAGTAGTAGAAATTTTAATTGTTATGATAGATCTTATGTGGAGTAAGATATTCATCGATGATGTACAAGCTATTTCTGCTATTCGTATCGTATTTTCTTATCTTTTACTAGTAGAAGGAATTGGAGTTGGTTTTACTTCTGCTTTAGTTATATATATGTCACAAAAATTTCATGAGGCACAGTATAGTAAGTCAGTGAATGCTTTTAATACATTATTCAATACCAATATTATAATCGGTATTGTTATGAGTATACTAGGAATTATATGTCTCCCATTAATCGGAAAAGCATTTCAAGTGAATGATGAGATACTATCTTATGCACAACAATATGTAATTCCAATGTTGATTGGATTTATAATTTTGAGTTTAGCTAATTTTTTAATACTTTTACCGAGATATTTCAATAAATTAAAGCTGATTTACTTAGGTTTAACTATACTCATTATATCAAATATTGTTATATCTCCATTAGTTGTGATGTTCTTTAAAAAGTTAGAATTTAACGAATTGAATGCAATCGCATGGGGTACTGTAATCTCAAATTTTATTATGCTAAGTTATTTATTTTATATGATAATTTATAAAGATAGATTGAGTCTATTTACAACTCCAGATAGATTTCAATTTAAAATTAATTTTAAACTTATTAAAGAGAATGGAAGCTTTATCTTCTCGCAGATTTTTAATGGATTTACATTTAACTTTTCAGCATTTTTATATCTAGTTATTTTATCTATGTATCCTGATACAGCTTTTAATGTATACGCAATGGCTAGTTATATATTTATGATTGTAGGAATATTTGCTCAGAACTTCTCAGCAAGTGTCATACCACTTGTACCAGAATATAAAGCAAAAAATAAAATTAGCAATTTAAAGATTTTAATCAGAAAGATGATTACGGTCCTACTAGTGTATACAGGAATTGCTTCAATTCTAATTGTAGTAATCGTGAATGTAGCAGATTTACAACTGTTTTCAGGACTAGACATCCACTATTTTAGAACTTTTATTAATGTATATATTGTGCCTTGGATGATTGGTACAATTGCAATGATATTTATTTTAGTTAATGCTGGATCAGGTGATGCTAAAGGAAGTATGTATCTCATCATTTCTAATATGTATATAATTGTGATACTTACATTATTATTTATGCCAAAAATGTTTGAGGACCAAATAATTGGAGTGTTTGTTTCGTTAGCTACCATTCAAATACTGACGTTTATAAATTCTATCTCATTCTATAAAACTAATCGTTGGACAAAGAATTATTTTGCATAAAAATTATAATCAATAATAAGAAATAAAATAAGACAGTGCTTTCATTAATGTGCTACCAAATTGTTCATATTGCTAATCATAATCTCTTTCACCACGTATTAGAGAGATAGAAAAACTAATAATGAAATAAATGACGGTAGTGATTATAAAAATCTTAAATGTAAAGTATTCAAATATAAAAAAGAATAATATTACAATGAAGTATATTGAAGATATTAGAATGTCAAATTTACTTAGTTGCATTTTAATCACTCCTTATAATAATTATATCATATTAATTTAATTACTAAAAAATCAGAAATATTTAATAAATGTTAAAATGTATTATACAATATAAAAGTGAACGTTTACAAGGATTAAGTGAAGGAGGTATTTTATGACATATAGTAAAAAACAAATGAGATATTTATTGATATTTATTTTTCCTATATTTCTATTAGGATGTGCATCTAATGAAGAGAATGGAGTTTATAATTTAGACTCTGACCTTTCTAATATAGTTGATACTATAGAAGATTATGAGGTAATCGTGCTCGCAGAACCAACTCATGCATCTTCAGACATAGACGAGATATTTATAAAATTAATAACACAATTAACAAAAGACGGTGACTATAATGTTGTTGGTTTAGAAACGTCTAGTGCAGAATTGGAATATTATTTAAATTTCTATGATGAGAGTAATTTAGACATAGTCAGAAATGAAAGTGTTATGGAAAAATATAGACAACCCAATTTTTCGATTCTCTTTAAAAAACATTGGAATAATGAACTATCTGTAGAAGGTATAGATTGGGTACCTACTGTTTATAATCAAACAACAGATAATACACATTTGTTAGAAAATATTTACCAAGATATAAAAAAGAATAATATAGAGAATGCAGAGGACTTTAAAAATAAAGAAATTAAACTTAGAGAATTCACTAGTAGAATGCTTTTTAATGATGAAGAATATATTGATTACGACGAAGTTGATAGTTATCTTAATTTTTATAAAAACCTTAAAAATAGTAGCAGTTATAAAGATTTGGACCCTCATTCAAAAAAATTTATAAATCACAGAATTGATGTGCTACAGAACCCTTTATCTAAAGAATATTTAACAGGTTTAAAGATTACTAATCCTAATCAAGATTATTTTTCACGCAGAGGAATAGGCATGTATGAAAAAATAAATAACTTAGTTAAAGAAGGAAATAAGGTAATAGTATGGGTTCATAATTGGCATGCCTTAAAAAATCCTGGGAAAATAAATATTCCTAGCGAAGAAGGACAAATATCTAGACCTACTGATCATTATTCTTTAGGTTACTTATTAAATCAATCTAATTTAAAAACCTTTGTTATTGGGACGTATTTTAACAGTGCTGAAAACTTTTCTTCAATTTATTTAAACAATGAAGATTTAGAAAAAATAACTGATGAAAAATTTTTAGAAGCACAACTTTCTTATTATCAGGAAAGTCCATTATTTATAAATCTAGAACAACATAAGCTATTAAATAATAGATACAATGCTTACGACGAAGGTTTTATAGAATATGAATTGAACCCTAGAGAACAATTCGATGGTCTTATCTATATTGAAGAAATCACTAATTAAGTATATTTTATGATTATATAAACAGTTAATTCACATTAGTGTTACAAATTAATTTTCATAGTGACGGTTTGTCGATGTTCAAATATTTTTATGCAAAGTTAATCTAGGTGGAAAAGTGGCAAACTTGTTTGCTTACAAGTCCAGTACACAAATTGCATAGCAATTTGTATTCATATGAAATTTACAAGCACTTCTCGAGGAATCGAGGAGTGCTTGTTTTTACTTAACGTTCTGGTATTATTTCATCAAGAAATTCGCCATATTTTACTTCATTATTTTTGGTTAATAAATGGCCGTAATTATCTAAGATAGTAATATGTGTTTCCCAACCGTTTTCTCTATAAAATTCTTCTCCTTCCTTACTTGCAGTTAAAGCGTCAAAAGGATGTTCTTTGCTGTCGCCAGTATCATGTTCTCCGACAATCCAATAAATAGGGAAGTCGCCCGGTATAATTTCATCTTTTGGAATACGCTCACTTATATTTTCAACTTTTGGAGAACCGCCGCCTCCAAAAAGAACTGCGCCTCCTTCTTTAATATCTACTTTTTGAAGCTTTTCGATTAGCCAGTAAGATGTGATTTCGGTACCACCTGAAAATCCACCTATCCAAAGATTATCATGGTGCGGAAGAGACTGAATTAATTCAATAAGATAATCTGAATTAAGATCTCCTTCTTCCCACCACGTATCATATTTTGTTGAAGGTGTTTTAGGAACGACTAGAGTTAAATTTTTATCTTTTGCCACATGTTTAATCCCTTTTGAACCTTCTAAATACTCTTTTGACTTTGGATTCTGATATTCAAAAGCACCGTCACCATGTAACCATAATAGTATGCCTTTAGAATTACTCACCGGGTAAATCATGTATTCACCTTCACGTCCATTGGATGAAGTGAATGTTTTAGTAGAAGGACTGTTTACTTTATAAATAAATAATGTGAGTAATAAAATTGCTATAATTATAAGCAATACCCACTTTAATTTAATGTCCAATTTTAGTTCTCCTTAATGAATTAGCTATTTAAATTTACATCATTGTGACTTTTTATCATAGTATATATAATTAAATTTAATTACAATGAATATTATTTTATGAGAAGAGTGGTCTATCATGAATAAAGTAAGTGAAGAATATTGGAATGATTATTGGAAAAATCAAGAACAGCCTAAATCAGTGAGTGCATGGCAATTTGGGGATGATCCTGACACTCTTGCACAGTTAGTGGTAGATGGTATTAAAACCGCAACTTGTTCAGGACGTGTATTTTATGAAATCGAAAACGAACCTCTGCCTACAACAGAGGACTACAGCATTATTTTGAATAGTGAAAATCAGCCTGTAGCAATTATCAAAACAGTTGAAGTGACTATAACTCCAATGAATGAGGTCAGTGAAGAATTTGCGATTGCGGAAGGTGAAGGAGATAGAACTTACCAATATTGGTGGGATGAGCATGAGAAATTCTTTAAAAAAGAACTCAATGCAATTGGCCATGAGTTTTCAGAAGACATGCTCCTTGTTTGTGAACGATTCGAATTGATTGATGTAAGAAAATAATTCAACGAATATGACATGGAAAAATAAAATTACATATAGGAGGGAATATCATGCAACAAAAAGAGTTAGCGAACTTGATACTACAAGGTGATTTTGAAACAGTGTATAGTCAAACAGATAATGAATTTCAAAACGAGATATCTCTAGATGAATTTCGTGAGGTAGCGGAAGATTTTACGAAAGATATCACAGGTTTGGAATTTCAATCTGAACTGTTTGATAATGATGAGTCAAAACAGTATGTATGGATAGACGATAGTGGCACAAAAGGTATTGTTGCCGTGTTTAATAAAGATGATTTAATGGATGGAATACAGTTTTTACCAGTAGAGAGCTATCCAGAAACAGATGAAGTATTTACTAAAACAATGTTTTCACCCCCATTTAAGGGTGAGTGGCTAGTTGTTTGGGGTGGTATAAATAGTTTAGTGAACTATCATTATGAGTATGAATCACAACGTTATGCGTATGATTTTATCGTTGTAAAAGACAATAAATCATATGAGGAAAACAAAGAACTCAATGAAAGTTATTATGCGTTTGGCAAAGAGTATATAGCACCTGCGGATGGTGTCGTTGTAGGGATTGAAAATGACATTAAAGATAACGAACCTGTTGGGGTATCTAATACTGATGATCCAGCTGGAAACTATGTTATTTTAGATCATGGAAATGATGAATTTAGCCATCTTTCTCATTTTAAGTATCAATCAATTGTCGTTAAAGAAGGAGATACTGTAAAGAGAGGCGACTTACTTGGTCTTGTTGGAAACTCTGGGAACTCAAGTGAAGCACATATCCATTTCCACGTTGCTGATTCAAGTGATCTGTGGGATTCAAAAAGTATTCGAATTAACTTTGATGGAAATAATGATATGCACCAGGGGGATATAATCAAACGATAATAAAATGACCTGTAGCTTTCAATACAATGATGTAATGGAAGTTACAGGTTTTATTTGTGTAAAGTACGTTGTATTAACGTTTAGACAATACATTTTCTAAGTATGCTATTTTTTTAAAATCTTTATTGTTATTATTTTCATTTCTATAGCTGTCTTGTGATGAGGACTCATATATTTTTAAAAATTGCTCGAGTGAAGGGACGTAAAATTCAGCACCCTCAATAGACATGTGCTGTATATCAGACAACTGCACATTCGCGAATTCAGGTAATGTATCGATACACCCGTATTCAACACTCGTCGTACCATTAGAAAACTCATGCTCATGTCGGTCAATTAAGCGGTAGTCGAGACGATTCATGACCGACTGAATAGCATCAAAATGATAGATTCTCTCCTCGTCAGGCGCTTCCCAACCACGTGGATCTCCGTGTACATGTATATCGATATCACTCGGATTCCAGTCTTTTTTAGACACTAATTCTAAACCTAAAGAGCCCATTAATGTTGGTTTTATATTTACTTGATTTAAAGCGCGACAAATTTTAATAAATTCATTGAATAGTAATTGATTCATTAGGCACCTCCTCTGATTATTTTATTCTGAAATGTTGAATTTGCTAATCTCAATAAAACTCGACGCCAATTCATCGACAGTTTCACTACATCCACCTTCAATCCATTTCATTAATATATTTAAAAACCCACCTGTATTATAATATAGTGCAAAAATCATATATTCGTCATTAATCTGATAATGAAATTTGTTTTTCACAGAGTTATGAAGTTGAGGCAGTATATCATTGAACTGTTCTAATAATAAAGATGACAAACCATGATTATGTAGTAACTTTAATAAATCGATTTCTTCATAACATATGTTAAAGAATACATAAGATACATAATTCATTTTTAGCGATTGAGAATTATTCAATGCATCAATATACTTGTTTTTTATGTTTGAAATACCTACATTCAATATATCTTCTTTTGAATCAAAGTTTCTATAAAAAGTTGTTCTATCCAAATCCGCAAGTTTTGTAATCTCACCGATTGAAATACTGTCAAACGACTTTTCTTTCATAAGTTTTATCAAACTTTCGTATATCCACTGCTGTGACTGGATTACTGATGGATGATTAGAATTCTTCATTACGATTTCACTCCTGTGCAACAAAAGACGAGTTATGTTGAACTTCGTTACAAAGTGTTGAGCTTATGCTATATGTAATTTACTATATAATCAAAAGTTCTACAAATGTTGCAATTAGGAGAGAGAACAATGAAGAAATTTTTATCTAAAAGTTTAGTAAAAGCTGCTAGTTTTATGAGTATGGATAACCGAGTGAATTATTTCAAAGTATCTCCAGTTGGAATGGAAAACATCATGTTACAAGAAAAATATGTCAATAAAATAAAGATAGATTGAAAAATGATACCTTTAGTGAAACTATATGTTTCTGTTTTGAATGGATGTTCTTACTGTATAGAGATGCACTATAAAGAGGCATCAAAAAAGAAAATTGATAAGAAACATGTAGAATCGATTTTAAATTTAAATATAGATAGCGAAAACTTCAATGCAGAAGAAAGGGTGCTACTATTATTTGCTAAAAAATTAACGCTAATCTCAGAGTACTCAATTTCTGATGAAGAGTATTCAAATATGAGAAAATATTTGTCGGGAAAAGATTATGTTGATTTTATAATGCTTGTAAATCAAGTCAACACATGGAATCGTATTTCTATAGGGACAGGAAATATAGGGAATGACATAAATGTTTGAAGGAATATAGATTTATTGGTTATTCCCAATTTTATTTATGACACATGAGATAGAAGAAATTTTGTATTTGCCTAAATTCGTGAAATGTCTAAAGAAAGAGAGTAGTAATAATATTATTAAGCGTATTCCAGCTATCAATCGTATTTCTTTTGTAATTATTGTTTTTGAACAATTGATAGTGATTATATCTATCTCTTTATTTTGTTATATAAGCGACAACATCTCCTTATATATTGCTTTGATTATTGTTTATATAATTCATATATTGCTTTGATTATTGTTTATATAATTCATATATTGATTCATTACTTGCAAGCTATTATAATCAAAAAAATTATACCAGGATTTTATATGGGGACATTTAGCTCGATTATATTGATACTAATACTATTATCTCTAGATGTATCATATAGTGAGGTATTAGTTTATATACCAATAGTTTTATTATTAGCAGTAGTTAATTTAGTAGTCATGCATAAAATTACTGCTAGAATTTTAAAATATTAATGTCGTCCGGACATATATTAATTTCTTTATATATTAGAAATTAAGCACTTTTCGAGAAATCGAGAAGTGCTTTTTTTATTTCTCAATTTTATTTCTTCATTTCATATACGTTTTATAAATGGGTTGTATTATAAACTTGTAAAAGTTTGAAGGAGGTTTGTGATGTTAAGGAATGCATGGGTGTATGTTACGAGAAAGATGAGACGGACGGTGATTTTGCTTTTAATTTTAGCGGTCGTTCTCTCTTGTTTATATTCTTGTTTGAACTTTTTATATACGACAAATCAATTGAAGTCGTCTCTTGAAAAGTCATCTCGCTCTTCTCTAGTGGTGATGAAAAAAGACGGCGGTGATTTTTTAAGATCAGAGTTTGATTCTGTAGAAGGTGATCAAGAGATTGTTTCTAAATATAAAGGGCTTGCGAAACCTAAAGGTTTAAAAGTTATTGAAGCTGCTCAGACGGTGATGCGAGAGGATTTACCGAGTGAGTTTAGAAAGGTGCTCGCTTTTGAAGCGGTTCAGGATGTGAAACGTCATGAGTTATTCCAAAGTGGTGCGTTTACTATTGAAGCGGGTGAAAATTTAAAAGAGAACGATGAGAATGGTATTTTAATCCACGAAGCACTTGCGAAAGAAAACAACTTAAAAGTGAATGATGAGATTCAGTTAGAAATGTTTGAAACGAACAGTGAGAAAGCACATGAACCATACACGTTCAAAATTAAAGGGATTTTTTCTGGTAAAAAACAAGAACAATATACAGGTTTAACATCTGATTTTAGTGAAAACACAGTGTTTATGAATTACAAAACAAGTCAGCGTGCACTTGGCCTAGAGGACGATCATATAGTGAACGAATTAGAGATGTTCACAAAAGAACCAGCAAAGTTAAAAGAAACGTTAGAAAAGTCGAGTGTGCTTAGTGCGGAGTTTTACTTTGAAGAAAAAAACGATCCATTTAAAGATGTGATTGAATCTTACGGAAGTATAAATGACATGATTAAGCTTATGGCGTATTCGATATTAGTCGGTGGAGTTTTAGTGTTATCACTCGTACTCACATTCTTTATCAGAGAACGCATATACGAAATTGCGATTTTACTTTCGATTGGTGTGAGTAAGTTTAAAGTTATTATGCAGTTTTTAGCAGAACTTTTTATTATATCTATACCGGCACTCGTATTGTCGTTTATCTTTAGCTATTTTGTTGTAGGGAAAATTATTGAGAATCAGTTAGTACAGAGTGAACTACAAATAGAAATGACGTATCAGTTATCTACATTTGTAATGAGTTATGGATTACTCGTTGTCATTATCGTGATATCTATAGTTATCGCATCGTTAATGATTCTCGTTAAAACGCCAAAAGAGCTATTATCAAAAATTAGTTAGGAGATTATTATGAGCATATTAGAGATAAAAAACGTATCGTATCAATATAAAAGCGGTAAAGGAAAAGTATTATCGAATGTAACTGAAACATTTGAGAAAGGTAAATTTTACGCAATTGTCGGTAAATCTGGATCTGGTAAGTCGACGTTACTATCACTTCTTGCTGGGCTCGATGAACCGACGAGTGGACAAATATTATTTGACGGTGAAGATATTAAAAATGCCGGGTACACAAAGCATAGAAAAGATCATATATCGTTAGTGTTTCAAAATTATAATTTAATCGATTATTTATCTCCACTAGAAAATATTCGTTTAGTAAACAAAGCAGCGTCACCAGACATATTATTAGCGCTTGGTCTTGGTCCAAATGAAGTGAAAAGAAACGTCTTAAAACTTTCCGGTGGTCAGCAACAACGTGTAGCGATTGCACGTGCGCTAGTATCGAAAGCTCCGATAATATTAGCAGATGAACCAACTGGGAACTTAGATGACAATACAGCGTTAGATATTATCGAAGTACTAAAAGAACTCGCAATCAAAAGAGATAAGTGTGTCATCGTTGTTACACATAGTCAAGCAGTCGCAAAAGCAGCAGACGTCGTATTAGAACTGAAACAAAAAACACTTCAACTTGTCGATAGGGAGGTAAGAAAATGATAAAAAACGCCTTTCATTATGTGACGAGAAAGAAATTAAAAAGTTTAATTATAATGAGTGTCATTTTAATAATGACGACACTATCTTTAATTGGTTTATCTATTAAAGATTCTACTGAAAAAGCATCTGAAGAGACGTTTGGAAACGTCATGAATAGTTTTATTATGGAAATTAACCGACAAGTGAACCCAGGTACACCTAGAGGTGGGGGTAATATTAAAGGCGAAGATATTAAGAAGATATCAGAAGTAAAAAGTATCGATCACTACGTTAAAAGAATTAACAGTGTCGCAGACTTAGCAGACCATGATATTATCGAAACGCCTGAAACAAAAGTCGATCCGTCGAGTGACCGTGCAAAATACTTTAAGCGTACAGTCATGTTAACAGGGGTAAATGATTCATCTAAAGAAACTAAATTCGTATCTGAAAGTTATAAACTTGTTGAAGGTGAGCATTTAAAAGATGGAGACGTGAGTAAAGTCATCCTTCATAAAGAACTCGCTGAAAAGAATAATCTAAAAGTCGGAGATACAATTAAAATTAAATCTAACGTGTATGATGCGGATAACGAAAAAGGCGCTGATGAAACTGTAGAAGCGGAAATCATCGGATTGTTTGATGGAGAGAACAACGGACCAGTAACAGCACCACAAGAGTTATATCAAAACACGATTATGACAGATTTAAATACAGCAGCTAAAGTGTACGGAAATACTGAAGACACTGCAGTATATCAAGATGCGACATTCTTTGTTAAAGGGGATACGAGTTTAGAAACGGTCGTTAAAGACCTTGAAAAACTCGACATCAACTGGAGTATGTATAGTTTAGTTAAGAGTACGTCAAACTTCCCAGCGTTAGAAGAGTCAATCTCAAATATTAGCAGCATTGCGAACACGTTGTTTATCGGTTCACTTATATTTGCTGGTGTCATCGTGTCATTACTATTATTCTTATGGATGAACGCGAGAAAAAAAGAAATTGCGATACTATTATCGTTAGGAATTTCTAAAGGTCAAATACTAATGCAACTTATTTTTGAAGTGATATTTATATCAATCCCTGCATTTATTGCCTCAACGATTATCGCAAAATACACAGCTCAAATATTCGGAGAAAAAATCTTAAGTAAAGTATCTGGCGATATCCAAAAACAAATCGAGTCACAGTCATCATCTAGTCAGTTAGGTGGCGGTGCGGAAGTAGATGGATTTAATAGAACTTTAACGCATTTAGATGTTAATATATTAACTGAATCAATCGTTTACGTCGTAATCTTTATGTCTATCGTTTTACTCGTATCAGTCATCATTGCTTCTATAAATATTCTTAAAAAGAACCCGAAAGAGCTGCTTATAGATACGAAATAAGATAATACAAGTATTAGGTAAGGAGATCATATGAAAGTACTCATTGTTGAAGATGACAAAATAATAAGAGAAGGCATCGCAGAGTATTTATCTGAATTTGGCTACACTGTGATAGAAGCTGAAGATGGTGGAGTAGCTCTACAATTATTTAACCGTGATATAAAGCTCGTTATACTAGACATCCAACTTCCAGTCATGAACGGCTTAGACGTGTTAAAAGAAATTAGAAAAGTGAGCACGTTACCTGTCTTGATGTTAACAGCTTTTAACGATGAAGTGTATAAGATCGATGCGTTTACACATTTTGCAGATGGCTATATCGAAAAACCATTCTCCTTACCTGTATTAAAAGTAAGAGTCGATGCGCTCATTAAAAAACATTATAGTAACGTAGAAAGTTTTGAGTATCGTGATACAGAAGTGAATTTCACAAGTTACACAGCGACAGTGAACGGTGAGCCAGTTGACGTGAATCCGAAAGAATTAGAGATATTAAAGTGTTTACTCATCAATGAAGGTAATGCATTAACGCGGTCGCAAATATTAGATAACGTATGGAAAGATACCGACGACGCACCATATGACCGCGTGATTGATGTGTACATTAAAGAGTTACGAAAGAAACTACAGCTCGACTGTATTAAAACAATACGTAATGTCGGCTATAGACTGGAGAGACAATAACATTATGAAGATATTTCCTAAAATGTTTATACAAATCTTTTCAGTTCTATTAGTCGTTACGTTACTCATTCATCTATTTGTCTTTTTAGTTTTCCCCAAGCCGTATTTAGAAAGTAGAAAAGATGAAATTTATCGTAAAGCAGAAGAGATATCAGCAAACTTAAATGGAGAGTCACTATACTATGTTCAAGAATCATTAAATTTCTATTCGGAGAATAGTGAAATTAAAGTCATTATAAAAGGCAACCACAATAATAATGCTGTAGAGATTAACAAAGACGTTGGCATCGATCCGACGAGTAGTAATAACTCACTTATCATCGAAGAGCGTACAATTACTTTAAATAGTGGTGAAAATCTAGACGTTCAGTTTATATCAACAGCAGATATGCAAAAGGATGCGAGAGATTTAAGCTTTAAATTTCTACCGTATTCACTACTGTTATCATTAATCGTATCTGTTATCGTTGCGCTCGTTTATGCAAAGTTTATTAAAAATAATATCGAAGAAATAAAATCTGTAACAGACGATATGATGTTGCTCGATAAAAGTGCATCGTTAGCAGTTACGTCAAACGATGAAATCGGAGATTTAAAAAGACAAATTAACGAATTGTATTTTACGCTGCTACAGTCGATAGACGATTTAGAAGTTAAAAACAAAGAAATTTTAAAATTAGAAGCGTTAAAGTATGACTTTTATAGAGGCGCATCTCATGAGTTAAAAACACCACTTGCAAGTCTAAAAATTATACTCGAGAATATGCAGTATAACATCGGGAAATACAGAGATAGAGATAAATATATCGCGAATTGTATTGAAATTACAGATGAACTTTCACAAAACATCACGCAAATTTTATCGTTGTCATCTGTCGATCATTTAAAGGAAGATGAAGCGGAAATTCTAATTAACGACGTCTTACAAAACGTTTTAGATAATTATCGTGTGATTTCAAAACAAAAAAATATTACAATTAGTAATCGAGTAGAAGACGAGACGATATATATTAACCATCAGGCGTTAACAATGATTATGTCGAACTTAGTGAGTAACGCAGTCAAATATACCGACGATCACGGTGAGATTAATATCGGTGTCGATAATGACTGGTTCTTTATCGAAAATACGTATAAAAATGTTAAAGCGCTAAATACTGACGGGATATTTGATGTGAAATTTGATATCAACAAGAAGACGAGTAATGGACTCGGCTTATATATCGTGAGTAGTTTATTAGATAATTACAATAAGCAATATAAAGTTGAAACGACAGACAAATCATTTATTTTTAAAATCAAAATTAACGGATAATAATATGGAATCACCTCTATGAAAATAGAGGTGATTTTATTTTAATAATCTTTTAAACATGCACGTGCAGACGAGATACCGTTAGAAGAAGATATATCAAGTTATAAAAGAGCGTATCCAGTAACTGAATAATAAATTTTCAGATAATTTTAAAAATTGTATTGATTTTAATTTCTTGTGTGTGATATAGTTATTCACAACAATAAATTAAAGCTGTTGATGAGGAAAGTAAAAGTAATGAAGACGTTACAGAGAGTCTTTGGTTGGTGAAAAAAGACGGTTGGAATTATTTTGAAAATGGCCTCTAAAGCATTGATTCGAACTTTAAAGTAAGAGTTAATCGGTTGCTTCCGTTACAAAGCCAGGGTATAAGCGTATATTTACGCCGTACCTGTGAGGTGTATTTCGCAAGAAATGCATAAAGTAAGGTGGTAACACGTGTATAGCGTCCTTTGAATTGTAAATTTCAAAGGACGTTTTTTTATTGGCAGCTATTTAAATGGGGCGATTAAAATCGAAAGTGACATGATGAAAAACGAGTTGAAATGAAAGAGAACACGAAAAATTAACATTAGGAGATGTTTAATATGACAAAAGGACCATTCAAAGCAGATCACGTAGGAAGTTTACTTAGACCAGAACGTATTCATAACGCACGAAAAGATTTTAAAGCAGGCAATATTTCTAAAGAAGAATTATTTAAAATAGAAACAGAAGAAATTGAAAAAGTTGTCGATAAACAAATCGAAGTAGGGTTAAAAGCAGTCACAGATGGAGAATTCAGAAGACGATTTTGGCACACAGACTTTTTAGAACAATTAAATGGTGTTGAAGGGTACGAGCCAGAACAAGGATACACGTTCGTCGGTGAAGTTACAGAAGCGTGGAACATTCGAAATAACGGTAAAATTTCGTTTAACAAAAACCACCCTCACGTCGAAGAGTTTAAATTGTTTAAGAAAATAGTAAACGGACGTGCAGTCGCAAAACAAACGATCCCAAGCCCGAACCAACTATTTAACGAGGGTATTCGTGATAAGTCTATCTACCCAGACATTAAAGATTATGCAGACGATATTATTAAAACTTATCAAGATGCAGTCAAAGCATTTTACGATGCAGGATGCCGATACTTACAATTTGATGATGTGTACATTGCAGGACTGAATGCAGAAGATTACTTATGGGGAGATACTGAATTAAGTCGACAAGAAGCAATTGATCTAGCGCTATATGTCGTGAACTCTATTTTAGAAGTAAAACCAGATGATCTCGTCATCACAACGCATCTATGCCGTGGTAACTACCGTTCAAAATACGCATTCGAAGGCAGTTATGCAAAAATCGCACCGACATTATTTAAAAAAGAGAAAGTCGATGGATTCTTCTTAGAATATGATGATGACAAATCCGGAGACTTTAAACCACTAGATTATATTCCGAACGATGGTCCAAAAGTAGTGCTTGGATTATTTACCTCTAAACACGGTGAACTTGAAGACAAAGAAACAATAAAAGAAAGAATCAAAGAAGCGAGTCAATTTATACCGAAATCACAAATTTGCTTATCACCGCAATGCGGTTTCGCTTCAACGCACCATGGTAATTTACTCACTGAAGAAGAACAGTGGAACAAACTTCGTTACATTGTAGAGCTAGCAGAAGAACTACTTGTTGAGGGAGAATAATTAGAAAAATTAAAAAAGATGTTTAAGAAAAATTTAAACGGGCATACTTTAATTAACAACATACGATAGGCATATAATCTTAACAATTAAAATAATGATTACCATCAAGGTAAACATAGGAGGAAGATTATAATGAGTTTTGTACAAGGAAGTTATAATTCATCAGAAGAAGCATTAGAAGCAGTTAAAGGGTTAAAAGCAGAAGGTTACAGAGAAGACCAAATTAGATTAGTAGCAAACGAATCAACACGTGATACATTTGTAAATAATTCAGGTGTAGACGTTACTTCAGCAGAAGGAGCAAATGGTGTAAACCATGAAGACGAGTCATTCTGGGACAAAATTGTAAATGCATTTACAGTTGAAGATGACTATGAACATCGTGTTGGACAAGACGGCGATGTGTTAGCAGATTACCGTTCAGATATTGATGCAGGTAAGGTGCTCGTTGTAGTAGACGGTGAACGTGGAAATGTTTCAGAAGCTAACGCAGTAGATGGCGCAGCACCAGTTGGTGGTGCTTATGAAGATAGAGACGTGAATGACCGTAGCCGCGTAGCAGACGCTGACACACAAAATGTAGAATTAAAAGAAGAGCAACTTGACGTTAATAAACGTGAAGTTGAAAGTGGTCAAGTAAACGTTTCTAAAAACGTAGTTGAAGACAGAGAGTCAATTGACGTTCCAGTTGAACATGACGAAGTTGTAATTGAACGCCATAAAGTTGAAGACGGTAGAGAAGCTAAAGATGGAGACTTCCATGACGAAGATTACTCTATTCCATTAACAGAAGAACAAGTAGACGTTGATAAAAAATCAGTAGTCACTGAAGAAGTAGAAGTAGGTAAACGTCGTGTTACAGATACTGAACACTTTGAAGACAACGTTAGACGTGAAGAACTAGACGTTCAAACGGATGGTAATGTTAATGTAGAAAAAGACCAAGATAGATTTGATAGATAAATCAAATAAAAACTTTTAAATAGTAAGTTATTAGACTGTAGATTTAATCTACAGTCTTTTTTATTAATGTTATTTTTCAACACTCTTTGGGTAAATATTTTTTATCAGCTAAAAGGAGTGAATCTTATGGGAGAAATTGTCATTAAAAAGAGCAAAAAGAAAGTAACGATGCTAATTTTATTCTCGATTGCCTTTATCGGTCTAAGCGTATTTATACTGCTCTATGGTTTAAATAAAGAAAGCTTATTACTATCCATCATCGGTGGAGCAGGAATTGGTTTTTCTATCGCGGGTCTAATTGCTACGATTAAAATGTACCGTTCAGGAGATACGTTACTCGTTATTAACGACAAAGGATTTTACGATTATTCATCACTCATGGCGACAAATGATCAGTTAATTGAATGGAGTGAAGTCAGTCAAATTCAACATGCTGAAATGAGCGGACAGCAATTCGTGAATGTTCAATTAAAAAATCCAGATGAGACACTACGCAATCTGTCAGATTTTGCTAAAAAGATGGCAAAAGCAAACGAAAATATGGGCTTGCCAGGAATTAACGTAAACGCAAATATCGCAGTCGGGTACGATGCAACAGAATTAGTCGAACTCATGAATAGTTACTTAAAACAAGCGAATAATTAAAAGAGATAGGTCTTATACTACGAAGTAGTGTAAGGCTTTTTTAATGAGTGTCGAAACATTGACTTAAAATTTTCAAACATGTTATTATATAGAACGTAACAATTACGATTTAGGAGAATTTTAATGAAAAGAATACCAGTAACAATACTTAGTGGATACCTTGGTGCAGGTAAGACAACGTTAATGAACCACATTTTAAACAATACAGAAGGCTTAAAAGTAGCAGTACTCGTAAACGATATGAGTGAAATTAATATCGATGCAGACTTAATTGCGAATGGAAGTAGCTTAAGTCGTACAGATGAAAAGTTTGTAGAACTTTCTAACGGATGTATTTGTTGTACATTACGCGAGGACTTACTCGTAGAAATTGAGAAGTTATCTAAACAAGATATCGACTACATTTTAATCGAATCTACAGGAATCAGTGAGCCTGTCCCAGTTGCACAGACGTTTTCATATGTCGATGAAGCGCTCGGTATCGACTTAACAAAAACGACTTACATCGATACGATGGTCACAGTAGTAGACGCATATCGATTCTGGAATGACTATAATTCAGGAGAAACCCTACTTGATCGTCAAGAAGGAATGAGTGAAGTCGATGAACGTGAAGTGAGTGATTTACTCATTGACCAAATCGAGTTTTGTGACATTATTATTTTAAATAAAACAGATTTAGTATCTGAAGATGAGTTATCACAATTAAAACGAACAATTCGTACGTTACAGCCTGAAGCAGAAATTATCGAAACAGTGAATGCAGAAGTACCACTAGAAAAAGTATTAAATACCGGACGTTTTGACTATGAAAAAGCAGCATCATCCGCAGGATGGTTAAGAGAGCTTGAAATGGGACATGAAAACCATACACCAGAAACAGAAGAATACGGTATTTCAAGTTTCGTATATAAACGCACATTACCATTCAACGCAAAACGCTTTGACGACTTCTTACAAGAAATGCCAGAAAACATCGTACGTGCAAAAGGACTCGCATGGCTCGCGTCAAGAAATGACTTTGCAATCATGGTATCACAAGCAGGTAGAAGTGTTGGAATCGAACCAGTGAGCTACTGGGTAGCAGCGATGCCTACAGAAACACGCCGTCAAATATTAGCAGAAAATAGAGAAATGGCACAAACGTGGGATCCAGAATACGGAGACAGAAGAAATGAACTCGTATTCATTGGAATCGACTTAGACAAAGAAGCAATCACAAAACAATTAGATGAATGTCTAATCAACGCAGAAGAAATGGAACAAGACTGGAACACATTAGAAGATCCATATCCATGGCAGATTGCATAAAATTAAGTCCTACACCTATATTTTAGGTGTAGGGCGATTTTTATATTTAAATGTTCAAAATAACAGACTTAAATTTAATATTATTGTAAAAAATAGTATAATAATAAGAGAAGGGAATATAAAAAGGAGGCATCATTATGAGTGAACAATTAACGAATAGACGAAAAGTCAGAGGGCTACTCCGAGAGTTAGAAGACATTCTTTTTGATATTTCTGTAAAGGAAGCGGACAATAACAACTTTCTCATCATAGAAAGTGAGTTAGAGTCGAAACTCTTTAATGAAGGAGTTTCAGGAGGAGAAGACGAGTTAGAAATCGTCATTTCATTAACAGATGAAAATGTACACTACAAGCTAGAAGTAGAAGCGGAATATCCGTCAAGTAAACTAGAAGTTGAAGTGTATAAAAAAGGTGCAGATGAGCTAAAATTTGTACGTGCAAATGAACTACCTGCACAGCTGAAATCATCAGAAGAGTTCAGATCAAAATTAAACGAACTATCTAAAGTTGTAGAAAGCCTCGGTGGCGAAAACTTTACAGATTTGTTTGAAGAGTAGGGGTAAAAGGGAGTCAGTATTCTATTATGAACACTGGTTTCTTTGTCGTTAATTGGTATAATTATTAGTAATATGAAAATTTACGGGGTGGAATTATGTATAGTATTGGTTTAGACATTGGTATTGCAAGTGTTGGTTATTCTGTAATCGAAACGAATAGCGGTAGGATTGTTGAACTCGGGGCTAGAATATTCGAAGCGAGAAACAGTGACAACAACATTGAAAAATCAATGTTGATAAAACAAAACACAAAATAATTAACGCAATGATTAGTGTCATATATAGCTTTATCCATAACAATAATTATCATTAGCCTTAATTAGTTTAAATAGTATTAATTTATTCTAATTTCCTTTTTGCTCGGAGCCATACGCAATCTATAAAAATTTTTTAGATGTAGTAATGGCTACAACTTTACTACAATACAAGTTTAATACAATTGCTTTTCCAAGCAAAAAGTTCTCTCGGAATAAAACGTTATACTAAATTAATAAGTACGTAAAATATCAGGAGGTCAAAAATTGAAAAAATCAATGAACTATCTAATTCATTAGAAACATTAGTAGCACTAGAAAACCTAAAAAACATTGGATATTCATTTCTTATATTCTTCGTCATTCTAATTTTTCTATTAATGCTCTTATTTATTTTTTTGATTTCGTTAAACAACTTAAGAGATTATGACTCTGAAAAAATTTGGAATAAAAGAAAAGCACGTACATCTTTAAAAGAAACGGGTGGTGGACAAGAAATATATTTTAGATATTGGATATGGCAAAGAAATAAAAGAAAAAACATTATAAAAGCCATAGAAACAAATACCGAAAACACTCCGATTTATCCAAAACAAAAATGGATAAAAAAAGGCAGAGTTAAACTACCACTCAGAAGAGAAATATGGTTTATAAAATAAAGTATGGCAAAAATCTTTTAAAATGTATATTACTTTACAGATTTCAAAATCAACGTTAGAATCTGTTAGACATCCGTAAGCGCTACTTTCATTTTTTGTCTGTTGGATTTGTCGGTAAGGCGTTCAACTTTTTTAGAATGATATTTTCCAGTTCTTTCATTCTTAATTCTTCTCTAAGGCGTTCTAGCTCTTCACGTTCTGTTTCATTAAGTGGCTCACTCTTCGATACTTGTTTTTGATTATTTTCTTTCTTAGACATATTTTTTCTTGGTCTCCCTTGCTTGCCCTCTAGAGCAGCTGGGCCACCTTCTTGAATCTTGCGATTCCAGTTAGCGATTGTTGGAAAATGTTTGATACCAAAGTATTCCGCTGTTTCTCTATAGGACAATTGATTTTCTTCTCTATATTTTAAAACAGTCAGTTTAAATTCACTAGTATATTGAGTATTACCTAGAGATTTAGCGAGCCCTTGATATCCATATGTCTTATATTGTCCCACCCATTTTTGAATAAGGGACCTGTTTATATTATGCTTTTCACCTAAAAACTTGTATCCTCCTTCTCCATTTAAATATTCATTAACTACTTTTACCTTAAATTCAAAGCTATGCGTTTTATACTTCATACAAAAACACCCCTAAAGTTGGATTTTAGTGTCCAACTTTAGGGGTGTAGCTTATAATGCTAGCTGTTCTATTTTGATCCTTCTTTATCTTCTTCATCATACCAATAACTATCGCTATCTTTTAAAAATGTTGTTCTAAAGTAAACAATTATAAACATAAAGACTATCACAAGTAATGCAAACGGTAATATAAAATTATAAATAAGATTATCTATATTTAATTCACAAATATTTCCAAAAGAAGTAGCCTTAAATAAAAATTCTAAGAATTCTTTTAAAGAACTGGCAAGTGCAAAAGACATTAAAGTTATATCATTAAAATCACTCAACTTTTTACTAAATACAATGCGCTTTTTATCGAAATCATCTAGACTATTCAAATTCTTATTAGCATCAACATAAAGCATATTCCTGATAATAATATTAATAAAACTATAAAAGACAACTGTAATTAATAGAGAACCGACATCATCATTAATTAAATATGTTAAAAATAATATAAAATATAAAACTGGTATTACGATACAAAGTCTTTTAAATCTTTTTTTAAGAGTAATTCTTTTAAAGCTCAGCTTTTTATTTATAATTTCATCCGTATTCAATTTAATTATCCTCCTTCGAAATTTATTCCAATTTCCTTGTTGTTCGGAATTTTACGCAATCTATAAAGCTTTTCAAGTTGCAGCAGTGGTTACACTACTACAACTCAAGTTTAATACGATTGTTTTCCCAAGCAAAAAGTTTTCTCGGCATAAAAGTATGTTTAAATCACATATGAGTTGCACCCCTAAAGTTGGATTTTAGTGTCTAACTTTAAGGGAGTAACTCGATTGCTTGGGGTCTTTTTTAAGAATTAATATTTAAAAAATCTATTAATACTTTTTAGAAGTCAGTTTCATTAACTTTTCGAAATCTGCATCATTAATATTCGATTGTGTAAGTGTAATTAAATGCCCATCAGGGTCTTTCACGGTCATTTCTTTAGCATTCCACGGTTGTTCTTCTAATTCATGTACAATGAACTTTGGTGAGATGCTTTTTGACTTCTCTTCAATGTCGTTAATGAGTACATTTATATAGACTGAATTACCAACTTCGAACTCATCACTAGAAATCAGCATGATATCTTGATACTTTTCTAATCGTAAATGATTCATAAGCACTTCGTTTTTGTCGTTTCTAAATTTAAACACGCTCTTAAAGCCAAGAGTTTTCTCGTACCATTTTTCTGAATGCTCAATATCCTTGACTAGAATTTTGTTAAACATCGGCATTTGATAAAAATCCAATGTAATCATCTCCTTAGAAATATTTTTAATTATAAGTAAATACATTTTATAATGTCAAAGGCATAGTATGTTATTCTAAAAAAGGGGATGATGTTATGAGAGTCTCATGGATTTTTTGGTGGATAATCACGATTGTAGAAGTCGCAAGCTTTTTAGCAATTTCAGCATTTCTTTGGTTACGTGAAGTTGATGCGACTGGTGCAGTTCAAACAACGGAATTAAAACTTCTTAATATCGCAGTGTTAGCGGCAGCTTTTATAATCCCGTTTATTATACAAGTCGTATGGCTAGCTATTAATATTGTTATTAAAAATAGACAAAGAAGAAACCCGTTAAGTTAAAACTTTTAGCTTAACGGGTTTTTATTTATTTTCTAAACTCTTCTTTTACCTTATCAAACGCTTGATCTAAGTCGTTGATAATGTCTTCTGCCGCTTCAAGTCCAACGGACAAACGTATGAGGCTTTCTGTTAGGTTGAATTCTTTTAACTCTTCCACTGGTATTGCTGAGTGTGTCATGGATGCTGGGTGTTGGATGAGTGTTTCTGGGTCACCTAGGCTGAATGATATGATGATGAGTTTTAAATGGTTTAACAGTGCTTCTGCCATCTTTGAATCGCCATCGATTTCAAAGGATACGACTGCGCCACTGTCTGCCATTTGTTTCTCTATAGTTTCTTTTTGTGGATGGTTTTCATCACCCGGGAAATAGACGTTTTTTACGAGTGGATGATTTTTAAGGTACTCGAATACTGCTTTTGCGTTTTCACAGTGTCTATCCATTCGGACGGATAATGTTTTAATCCCACGGAGGATTAAGAACGCATCCCACGCGTTTAAGTTTTGCCCGAGTTCTCCCATGATGTTTTGACGCATAAATGCGATGTCTTCGTTTGATCCACAAATGAGACCTGCAACGACGTCGCCGTGACCGTTTAAGTATTTTGTTGCGCTATGTACAATGATATCTGCGCCGAGTGTGAGTGGGCGCTGTAAGTATGGTGACATAAACGTGTTATCGATAATGACTTTTAAGTGATGTTTCTTTGCAACGTGTGATATTGCTTCTATGTCTAATATTGTTAACGTCGGGTTGGATGGTGTTTCTATAAAAATCACTTTTGTATTGTCTTTAATATGTTGTTCTATTGTATTTGTATCAGTGCAGTCGATATAGTCGTATTCGATGTTATATCGGCTTGCGATTTTTGTTAAGAAACTGTACGTACCGCCGTATAAGTCTTTTGTAACGAGTACGTGGTCACCTGATTTTAGTTGTGAGAGTAGTGCGATACTAATTGCTGCCATGCCGCTACTTACTGCAAGTGCATCGTCTGCTTCTTCTAGACTCGCAATTTTTTGTTCTAATTGCTTAGTCGTCTCATTACCGTATCGACCGTAATGAATTTCAGATGCACATTTTGTCGCATGCTGAGCATCAGTTGTACAGTCAAATGAGTATGCAACAGCAGGAACAATCGATTGAACGATTGCGCCCGCTTCTTTTTCTGTCTGACAGTTATGAATAATCTTCGTGTTAAAGTTAACGTTTGAACGCATGATTGAAACTCCTTCAGTTAGAATGTAGTAATTTTTAAATGTATTTTTATTCTCCATACATAGAATCTATTTTTTTGTAATACGCTTCCATATTTTCATAGCTGTTCATTCGTTCAATGAGGTTTAATATGTTTTCGTTGTTTTTATGCTTTTCGTATAATTCTTTAATGTTATATTTGTGGCCATAGTTTAATGCTTCTTGGTACGTAAGTTCTCCGAGTGATGAGTAGAGTAACGTGTATGTTTCTCCTACTGCAAATACGGACATTCCACCCATGCTTGGTGGGTTGACGACGTAGAATGTGAGTGGATCTTGTGGTGTATCTACGAGTACGTCAGTGACGTCTACACTTATTATACTGACTTCTGGTATTTTATTTGTTACGTCAGCGCTTTCACCACCAGGGTAAAGAGGACGCGAATACTCCCCAGCGAATATCTCGTCTGCTGTTGGTAATACGTATTCGTTAAATTCGTCGATTACTTGTTGTTCGTAAATCGTCATTGCTAATAGATGTTCTGTCGTTAAGTCTTCAAATGCGATTAGGGGTGTGTCTTCTTTTGTTTCAGTTTGTTCTTTGCCTTTTTCTGTATCAGATTTCGCTTCTTGATGCGAACGTTCGACTTCGTTTTCAGGCTTCTCAGTGTCTACCACGTCTTTTTTACTACACGCAGCGAGTATGAGTGAAAGTGAAGCGAATGTGTATAATACTTTTTTCAAAAATTACCACCTCACATTATACGTTGTGTTTTTTCTTCTTAAATTATAATATAGCAGATATTACATGCAACTATACTGTTATTTCCATTATAATAGATGTTTGTAAACTGGAGGTTACTATGGTAGAAAAAATAAAAGCCGAGTGGCTAAATCAGCCGCTTCAAAATATATTGGCAGGGATTGTCGTCTCACTTGCGTTAATTCCAGAAGTGATTGCTTTTTCTTTTATTGCAGGTGTCGAACCGATGGTTGGGCTATATGCGTCGGTTGTTATGGCGATTTCTATTTCGTTTTTAGGTGGTCGACCAGCGATGATTTCTGCAGCTGCCGGTGCGATTGCGCTTTTAGTGAGCCCACTTGTTAAGGAGTATGGTGTTGATTATTTAATCTTCGCAACGATTGTGATGGGGATTATCCAAGTCATTTTTGGGTTGCTAAAAGTCGGTTCTTTACTGAAGTTTATACCGAATTCCGTCATGATTGGTTTTGTGAATGCTCTAGGGATTTTAATCTTTATGGCACAACTTGAGCATATTTTTAATATATCATTTGCGACATACATATATGTCACTGTCACGTTACTGATCGTGTATATTACACCGCGTTTTGTTAAGACGATTCCAGCACCACTATTTGCGATTGTCATTTTAACGAGTGTATATATTATCTTTGGTGCAGATATTAAAACAGTCGGTGACCTAGGGGAAATTAAACGTACATTACCAGAATTAATTATTCCGAATGTACCGTATACGTTAGAAACGCTACTCATCGTTTTACCTTACTCGATTTCTATGGCGATTGTCGGACTCGTTGAGAGTTTGTTGACAGCTAAAATCGTCGATGATGCGACAGGTACGATGAGTAACAAAAATAAGGAATCTCGCGGACAAGGGATTTCAAATATTATTACAGGTTTCTTCGGTGGAATGGGTGGTTGTGCGATGATCGGACAATCAGTCGTAAGTGTTGAGTACGGTGGTACAACACGTCTTTCGACGTTTACTGCAGGTGCCTTTTTAATGTTTATGATACTCGTTTTAGGCGATATTATGGTTCAGATTCCGATGTCTGTACTCGCAGCGATTATGGTAATGGTCGCGTTAAAGACATTTGACTGGGGCACTTTTAAATACGTGAAGTACGCTGAAAAGAGCGATATTTTCGTCATGCTCGTTACAGTCGCAGCAGTCGTTTTAACGAACAACTTAGCGGTCGGGGTCATTCTCGGGGTGCTGTTAAGTGCGTTATTTTTCTTAAGAAAAATATCGAACGTATCAGTGACAAAAGAAGTAAGTGACGTCGTTACGTATAAAGTATCAGGGAATATTTTTTACGCGTCGATTGAATCGATGATGGACCACATCGACTTAAATGATAAAGGCCAGACAATATACTTAAATTTCGACGACTCAAGAATATACGATGACGCTGGATTAGAGGCGATTGAACAGATTGTTCATCAACTAAAAACACACAATCAAGTGTACGTGACACATTTATCTAAAAACAGTTATGATAAGTTTATAACACGAACTACGATAGAAGAGTCTCATCTCATACAAAAAGGAGTGCACGATGATGTATAAATCAATACTACTCGCTTCAGACGGCTCGGATTATAGTTTCCGCGCTGCAAAAGAAGCGTTAAATTTTAGAAGTGAAGAAAGCGTCATAACAGTGTTAAGTGTATTAGAAACTGAAGCGGTGAAATACGACTTTTTACAAGACGAACCTGGCGAGAAAGATATAAAAGAGAAACATATTAAAGTGCTTCAGCCAATTACTGAATTATATGATTCAAACAATGTAAATTATCAACTCCGTTTAGAATCGGGGAATCCGATCCGAAAAGTAGTAGCAATCGCAAACGAAGGTACTTATGACGTTGTCGTTATCGGTTCAAGAGGGTTAAACGCATTCCAAGAGATGATGCTCGGAAGCGTGAGTCATCAAGTCACGAAGAAATCAAAAATACCAGTTGTGATCGTGAAGTAGTGAGAACCTCTAGACGACTAAGCGAATGAAGCGTAAAATTAGTATGTTAGTTTAATCATTAGGGAGAATATAATTATGAATGAATTCTTTAAGTTACATGAACGTGGGACAGACGTCCGTACGGAGTTAATTGCGGGTCTGACAACGTTTCTTACGATGGCGTATATCGTCATCGTAAACCCAGCGATTTTATCAGCAGCTGGGGTACCGTTTAACCAAGTATTTATTGCGACAGTGATTTCTGCAGTTATCGGTACGCTCATTATGGCGTTATGGGCGAATTATCCAATCGCAATCGCGCCTGGTATGGGTATGAACGCATATTTTGTGTCGGTCGTATTCACCGAAGGTGTTACGTATCAAGCAGTATTCGGAACAGTGTTTTTTGCAGGGGTAATATTTTTACTGCTAACATTTACGTCACTTCGTGAAACACTGATCCGCTCGATTCCGACACCGTTAAAAGTTGGAGTCGCAAGTGGTATTGGTTTATTTATTGCTTCACTTGGTTTAAAAATGTCAGGTATTGTCGTGGCAGATGAAGGAACGCTCGTTGCGTTTGGTGATATTAAGTCACCGGTAACGATACTAACAGTCGTTGGGTTATTACTGACGTTAATTCTTGTTGCGCGTAACGTTAAAGGTGCATTATTTATCGGAATGCTCGTGACGGCAATCATCGGTTACGTGACTGGACTTCTTCACATCGATAATGGTGTCGTATCTACGCCTCCGTCACCAGTATTTTTTGATATCGACTTAGGCGGAGTATTTAGTCAATCGTTATACTCAGTCGTATTCGCATTTTTACTTGTAACACTATTCGACACGACAGGTACGATGATCGGTGTTGCTGAACAAGCAGGTCTTATGAAAAACGGCGAACTACCAGGTGCTAAAAAGGCGTTAATGGCAGATGCGGTCGCAACGACAGTTGGTGCGACGTTTGGTTCGACACCGTCAAGTGCGTATATCGAATCATCATCAGGTGTTCAAGTCGGTGGACGTACTGGGCTTACGACGTTAGTCGTAGCGGTACTATTTATGTTAACGTTATTCTTTTCACCGATTATTGAATCTATTTCAGCGTTATCTGCAATTACAGCACCAGCACTTATAATCGTTGGTAGCTTTATGATGACGGGATTAGCGAAAGTCAATTGGTCGCGTTTTGATGACGCATTCCCAACGTTTATTATCGTTTTAACGATGCCATTTACGGCAAGTATCGCAACGGGAATCGCGCTCGGATTTATCACATATCCGTTACTCAAACTCGTTGCAGGTAGAGGTAAAGAAGTTCATCCTTTAATATATGTGTTTGCGGTATTATTCATTATCCAAATCGGATTCTTATAAGGAGAGATATTTTACTCATACAGAGGACGAATAAAACAAAAATACGGTAAATGATTCTTGAATCATTTACCGTATTTTTTTATTTACATAATTATAGAAAATGTAAAAATCAATACTCTGATGGTGTTACGATATTGCTGTAGTACCGTAAGATGTCGTAAGGAACTTTAAGGATAGGTACAACTTTGGCCTCATTAATAATTCTCTTAGATTCGTTGAGTGAGTAATTATCATCATCTAGCCATCTTTGATCTTGAAAATGTGCAGGCACGTTATAATAAGTAAATGTACCATCTTTGTTATCGACAAAAGTCACTTGTCCATCAGCGAGTATTTTAGCCTGAATAGTTATCGTTCCTTCCTGTAGCGCGACAGTACTATCTATATTATAGGGATTTAGTGGCTTATTACTCATATCACTATATGTGAGGTAAGGCGTTGTCGGATCTACTGGAATCGAATCTATTGTTTCATCATTGTAAAAATATGTCAGCCACGCTAGAGCGATGATATCTTCTTTTGAGTAATCTTCGTAAGTCATTTCATCAGTTAAAACAATTTTTTGTGATATCTTTTCTAAATCATCATCGTAGTATTTGTCAAATAAATCTTTAATATTAAACACATATCCTATTTCTCTGAATTCTGCATAAGACAAAGTTTGTTGAGTTCCTGTTATGACAATTTCATTTGTTTCTTCATCTATAATTATTATAGATTGTGCGTTTGTTTTTGGTGGAGATACTGAATAAATTTTTTGATTTTTAGTCAAGCCAGGGGAAATATGATAATCCATGGGACTTAATAGTAAACGGTCTATTTGTTCAACTGAAGTAAAACTAGGTGCGCTATGTTCAAAAGAGCCAGATAACAAATCATCAGCAGTTATACTAATGTCGCTGATTGAATCTTCTTTAAGCGCCATTGCAACGATGTCATTAACAGTTAGATTTTCATAAGACTGTTTCTCTTTTGACTTATCCTTAGTATCTTTTTTCATATCTGCTTTTTTATTGCTCTCATTATCTTTATCTTTCTTTTTGTCTATTACTTGTTTGTCTTGTTCTGAACTATTCTTTCGCTCAACGACAATCTCTTCAGGATTTTCTTGTGATTGGCTACAAGCAGAAAGAGTTAATGTTAGTAAACATAACATCAATAGAAATCTCATTAGCATTTTCTCCTTAATCTAATTGATTCAGTGTAATTATATCGAAAACTATTAATATTGCTAAATAAAAATAGGGATAAACATAGGAAGTTTATTCCTATTTTGCGATATACGTGTTTGTTTTTAGTATACTCTCGTGATTACTACGTGTATCTGTATTTACAAGTGTTATTTTTAATGAACTTAGATTGTCTAGTGATTCTATATCTATTTAGCATGAGCATATTAATAAAAAGAACTATGTAAGATAACTATCCCTAAAATGTGGAAAGACCTAGCCTTTCTTGAATTCTGTAGAGAATTGTTTTCATAACACTATCTTCTCTTTCTTCTTCATAATCGAGCGTGTAAATACCATCTTCGTTGTTCCAAAGTCTATTGTAGTATTCGTTCATAGCAATCATTTCTTCGCTGTCCGAATTTGACTTCACAATAAGGTCTGTTTCTAAGTTTAAGTCTTTCAAGTTACGTCTTGTAAAGTTAGATGAGCCTAGAATTAATGTGGATTCCTCACCATTATTGTTATGAAGCATAAATTTTGCATGATACTGCTCGCCATGCGACTTATACCAACGAATTTCAGGTGGGTTTTTGTAGTTCATTAACTACTTTTACCTTAAATTCAAAGCTATGTTTTTTATACTTCATACAAAAACACCCCTAAAGTTGGATTTTAGTGTCCAACTTTTGGGTAGCACATCATTCTAGACAGGAGTTTTTATTATGAGAAACGGGTATGTGTAATGAAACAGTTAGAAATGAGGTTGTATATGAAAATCGCAATTGTCGGTGCAGGCATGGCCGGCATCGGAACACTTCGCTATTATATTGACCATATCGATAATCCTGATATGGAAATTTATATGTTCGATGATTCAAATGCTGCAGGGACTGGATATCCATTTGGGCCAGATGATGACGCATTATTACTCAACCAGCGACTAAAAAAGATGACGCTCGCACCGTGGGACGATAAAAAAGAATACGTCAAATATTTAAAGAAAAATAATCCGGACTTATTAAAGCACGAATTTATTACGCGACCAGAATTTGGTGAGTATTCTAAAGACGTGTTTTCAGAGTATGTAAAAGATAGCCGAGTGACGTTCGTACCGACAGTCGTCGATGATATCGATGTAATAGAAAAGACGTATATCATACATGCAGATGAAAAATACGAAGTCGATATCGTACACTTATGTATCGGTCAGTTGCCTCAAACGGATATTTATAATTTAAAAGAAATTGACAAATATATCGCAACACCGTTTCCGATAGAACGCAATAGTGAGGTGTTATTAAACGCGAAATCTGTCGGAGTGATTGGGACAAACTTAACGTCACTCGATATTATTATGTATTTACATCACAATAACTATAAAAACGATATTTTAGTGACGTCACGAAGTGGCACAGTGCCCTTCATTAGAGGAAATGAAGCGGAAGTCGATATCGACGTAGAAGCGCTAAAACAAAATAGAGACATCACGATTCAAACAATCGTCGATATATTTAAAGAAGAAACGAAGAAGCAAGGTATAGATTTTCATCTTTTAACAGAGCTCAATGACATGCCGGTCCTCGATTCTCTCACATATCAACTCGAACATTTAGATACGCTCGGTGTAGTTCAACAAATCGCTGAAGCAATGTCAGAAGTACTTCGAGAAGTGTGGAATCATTTGTCCATAGAGGATAAAAAGTACTACATTAAGCATATAAAAGGGACGCACGGCCAATTAACGGGACCATTTCCGAAAATGACAGCTGAAAAAATCGTAGAACTAATTGAAGCAGGACAATTAACTTACGTATCGGGAGTAAAAGATATTAGTTATGATGACGAGTTTGTTATCAACTCTGAAGATGGTAGTTATTCAGCAGACGTTATGGTGAGTGCGGTCGGTCCAAACTTAAGTGGCGAAAATTTAGCCGATGAAAACAACGCTTCACCTTTAGTGAAGACGCTTATTGAAAAGGGGATTCTACAAGTCGACGAGCTTGGCGGTATAAAGATTACATACCCCGAGTTTTCGGTAATCTCTAAAGCTGGTGTGTTAGATACTATGAAATTATACGGGAACTTAGTATCTACAACGCACATCAATAACTCTGGTGTGAACTTAATATTAAAGAAAATACCGCATTCGATTGACAAAATTATCCAATGAATGACGACTGATGTGTTATACTAAAGAAAATAATATAGACATTTCGGGGTGCTACTTTTGTGGCTGAGATTATACCCATTGAACCTGTACAGATAATGCTGGCGTAGGTAACAAATGTTTAGGGCTTCTTTGAGCACTCCGAAATTATGAAAATAATTAAGGAGTGCTTTTTTTGTTTGATTTTAAACCGGGGTTTCCGCTTCAATCGAGCCCGCTCGTGAACTGTATTACGAATCAGATTTCTATAGAAATGATCGCAAACAGTTTACTCTATGTCGGTGCAAAACCGATTATGGCCGCTCATATCGAAGAACAAGATGAAGTAATTCAAGCCGTAGACGCATTGTTTATTAACTTAGCGCGCCTACCACACAATGAAGCGACACATTTAGTACATGCAGCGAAGCGTGCGAATTCTCATAAAAAGCGAGTCGTTGTTGATTTAGTCGGATACGGCGTCAGTCAGTTTAGAAATAGTATTGGTGACGCACTTGTTGATCTTAAGCCGGCAGTAGTAAAAGGCAATATGTCTGAAATGCGTGCTTTTTGTAAACTGAAGAGCCATGGCCGAGGGGTAGATGCTGGTGAAGAGGATACGAAAGCGGACCGTTTAGAGGAATTAATCGACGCGTTAAAAGATAAAACACTAGAGCATGAAAACACAGTCTTCTTAGCGACAGGTCCAGTCGATATTATCGTCAGTAAAGATCATGTAGTAAAACTATCGAATGGCGTCGAATATAACGGTCAATTTACTGGAACTGGAGACACGGTCGGTGCGCTTATAGCTGCGAATTTAGGTAGTGGTCTTCATCCTGTAGACGCATGTATTAACGGAGTCAGTTATTTTAACATTTGCGGTGAAGTCGCAGCAGAGAAAAGTCGTGGTCTTAACGAATTTAGATTTCATTTATTAAACGAGTTATCTCTATTAAAAGATACAGATTGGACGAAAGAAGTTAAAGGAGAATACGTATGACATTCGATTTAAGTTTATATTTAGTGACAGGACGCTATGATTATAGCGATGATGAGTTTTTATCGATCATTGAAGAAGCGTGCAAAAATGGGGTCACGATCGTACAACTACGAGAAAAAGAGTTAACGACAAACGCGTTTTATAATCTCGCCGTTAAAGTAAAAGAAGTGACGGACAAATATAACGTGCCACTTATTATTAATGACCGTGTAGATATTGCTTTAGCAGTTGACGCTGCGGGGGTTCATATCGGGGATGATGAGTTACCTGTACATATTACTCGACAAATTATAGGTGACGATAAAATACTCGGTGTCACTGTAAAAACAACCACTCGAGCGATAGAAGCAGAGAGAGGTGGCGCAGATTATTTCGGCGTCGGGGCATTCTTTGATACAAACACAAAAGAAACGATTGTTCAGTCGAAAGAAGCGTTAGTCGAGGTCATTCAACATACGAACGTGCCATCTGTTGGGATCGGTGGTCTTAAAGAAGAAAACATAGACGTATTAAAAGACACAGGAGTAAAAGGTGCAGCTATTGTTTCTGAAATTATGTTAGCAGAAAACGTTGCAGAAAAAGTAAGTGGTTTAAAACAAAAAATAGATTATATTTTGGAGGACAATTAGATGATTAACTCAACACCACAAGCAGTTACAATCGCAGGTTCAGACTCTGGAGGTGGCGCAGGAATTCAAGCAGATTTAAAAACATTTCAAGCGCGTAACGTATTTGGAATGAACATTGTCGTCGCACTCACTGCACAAAACACAAAAGGCGTACAAGACGCGTATTATGTACCGACAGAGTTTATTGATGCACAATTTGATTCTCTCGCAGATGATTTTAAAATCGGTGCGTGTAAAACAGGTATGCTCGCAAGTGAGGCACATGTAAAATGTGTTGTAGAAAACTTAAAAAGAGTCGATTTTGGACCGTACATATTAGATCCCGTGATGATAGCAAAAGGTGGTCATAAATTACTCGAAGACGGCGCAATCGACTCAATAAAGTCAGAATTAGTACCACTTGCAACGGTCATTACACCGAACATTCCAGAAGCGGAAGTGTTAACAGGCTTAACGATTCAATCTGGAGAAGATATGGTTGAAGCGGCGAATTACTTAAAAGCACTAGGGGCAGAAAACGTCATTATTAAAGGCGGACACCGTGATGATTCATATGCTGAAGACTTCGTCAGTTTAAAAGATGAAGAGTTTTGGATGCGCGGCACACGTATCGATACAAATCGTACACACGGTACAGGGGATACGTTCGCAGCGTGTATCGCATCTGAACTTGCTAAAGGAAATGATCTAAAAACGTCAATTATTACGGCGAAGAGTTTTATCCAAAGCGCGATTGAAGAAGGTATCGAAGTTGGTCACGGACATGGTCCCGTTAACCACTGGGCAGAGGTAAAAAATAGTATTGAAATTATCGAAAAATAAAAAAAGGGAGTTCCATTCGGAACTCCCTTTGTCATGCGATTATTCGCCTAATTTACCAAGTTTGTCTTTTGCCTTTTCAGATGCGTTATCAATTGAATCTTTCGCTTTACCAGCAGCTTGATCTGCTTTACCTTCGAATTCTTTACTCTTATCGTTTAACGCTTTACCAGCTGTTTCTTTTGCTTTACCTTTTAATTGATCTACTTTACCTTCAAATTTACTCATTCATATCATACCTTTCATTTCTGAAGTACTAGATATATACCCGGTTTATATGTTTTAAAACATCGAACCGTAAAATTGAGTTAGATATTTGAAGTTGTAAGTTCATCGTAAGACATATTATCGTAAGTGTCTTTATCTAATGTACCGTCAGTTTTTGCTGTTACAGTACCTGCGACTATAGAGTCACTAACGTTTAATGCTGTACGTCCCATATCGATTAACGGCTCAACAGAAATTAATACTGCTGCGAGTGCGACTGGTAAGTTCATCGTACTTAAAACGATAATGGCAGCAAACGTCGCACCGCCTCCTACACCAGCGATACCAAGGCTTGTAACTACGATAACGACGATTAACGTGAGTATAAACTGTAAGTCAACATTCACTCCAGCAACTGGTGCAACCATTATCGCAAGCATTGATGGGTAAATTCCTGCACATCCATTTTGTCCAATCGATAATCCGAAACTTGCAGAGAAGTTTGCAACACTTGACGGAACACCGAGACGTGTCGTTTGAGTTTGAATATTTAACGGTAACGCACCTGCACTTGAACGTGACGTAAATGCGAATAGTAACACTTCAGCCGTCTTTTTAACGTAAGTGAATGGGTTTAACCCCGTTAATGCAATAATAATTAAATGAACGATAAACATCGCAATGAGTGCAACGTAAGACGCGACGACGAATAAGCTTAAATCCACTAAAGCTCTAAAGTCACTTGTTGCAACAGTATTTGCCATAATTGCTAAAATTCCGTATGGCGTTAAGCGTAAAATGATTTTAACGAGTTCCATGACGAAATCGTTGAGGATTAAAATCCCCTCTGATAATTTGTTTGCACGTACTTCATCGTGTTTTTTAAACTTTAATAAACTATATCCGAGTAATGCTGTGAAAATTACGACCGCAATTGTCGAAGCACCACGCTGACCTGTAAAGTCTAAAAATGGATTTGCTGGGATCAGTTGCGTAATTTGCTCTGGTAACGTTAACCCTTCAATTTCTGAAGCTGTTGATTCAATATCTAAACTACGCGCGTTTTCAGCTTCCCCTAAATTAATACTTGAAGCGTCTAAGTTAAATGCGATAGCTGTCGTAATACCAATTACCGCAGAAATTGCAACGGTAATGAGTAAGATTGAAATTGCCTTAACTGCAGACTTTAAAAATTTCTCTCTAACTTCTAATTTCGCAAATGCACTTAAGATTGATACGAAGATCAGTGGAATAACGATCATACGTAGTAATCGAATGAAGCCATTTCCGATGAGGCCCATCCAACCTGTTGTTTGAGTTGTGACGTATGAATCAGCACCATATAGAAGCTGAATAATTCCTCCGAATACTAAACCAATACCGAGTGCGATTAATACGCGGTATGAAAATTTAATATGTTTTTTTTGCATGAAAAAAACTCCAACAAGGAGCGCAAAAAATACAACTAGATTTATAATAATAAATGTAGCGTCCATGAATAACATCCTTTTTAAAATTTTGATAAATCGATTATAGGACAATTTTAATTCCTAGTAAATAGATATGTTTTAAATTAATAAAATATTTTTTGGGTATAGTATAAAAATGGAGTGATGATATGAATATATTTTTAACTTTAAATAAAAGTTATATAGATGGAAAATTTGTTGAAGGCGACAGTGGAGAAGTATTTCAGTCGTTAAACCCGTTTGACGACTCGTTGGTTGCAGAAATTCCGCTCGCGAGTTTAGAGCAAACGAACAAGGCATTTGAAGTTGCGGATAACAGTGAATGGAAACACAATCCAAAACAACGTAAAAAAGTACTTAAAAATCTTATCAAACTATTTATACAGCATAGAAAAAATATCGTAGACGTCTTAATTAAAGAGAGTGGAAGTACTTTTGTTAAAGCGAATGCTGAATATGTTGCGACGATTAATATTTTAAGAGAGTCTTTAAAATTAGTAGAAAAGATTGGACACGTTGGAAATCGTTCATCTCTTATACCAGGTAAGAAAAATTTAATTTACCGCTCACCAAAAGGAGTAGTGTCGTCCGTTGCGCCATTTAACTTCCCGTTACATTTATCGATGCGTACAATTGCGCCAGCACTAGCGTTAGGCAATGCGGTCGTCCATAAACCAGACGTTCAAACAGGAATCGTGAGTGGGGCGATACCGGCAGTATTATTAAGAGAAGCGGGAGTACCGAGTAACGTTTTTCAGATGGTGTTAACTGAACCGAAACTTGTTGGTGAGGTATTTTTTACGCATGAGAAAATTAATGCGATTAGTTTTACAGGATCGACTGCAGTTGGTAAACACATTCGTAAAGTAACAAACGATAGATTTATATCGACAGCGCTAGAACTTGGCGGGAATAGTCCTTTTATCGTTATGGATAATGCGAATTTAGATCATGCAGTACGTGCGTTAATTCCTGGGAAATTTTTACATTCCGGTCAAATATGTATGAGTGTCAATCGAATCATCGTTCATGAATCAGTATATGAAGAGTTTATCGATAAATTTAAAGCGGCAACTGAAAATTTAAAAATGAGTGTCGAACACAATAAAGTTGGAATCATCGGTCCGATTATTAATAAAACACAGCTTGAAAAAACTAAGAAATTTATCGAAATGGCAAAAGAGTCTGGAGAAATGGTGTTAGAAGGTGAAGTGAGTGGTAATTTTGTCACACCATTTATCTTTAAAGATATTAAAAATGACAGTGAGATCGCACAAACTGAATTATTTAGTCCGATAGCGTTAATTATAAAAGCACGTTCTAACGATGAGGCGATTCGTTTTGCAAATGATACAGATTACGGACTATCGGCTGCGATATTTACTGAAGATGTTGAAAAAGGACAGAAGTATGCGGAACAGATAGAAAGTGGTATGGTACACATCAATGAACAAACGGTTCTTGATTTTCCGAATATACCGTTTGGTGGCGTTAAAAATAGTGGTATGGGACGTTACGGGAATCCATATGTGTTAGAAGATTTTACAGATTTAAAATGGATGAGTACTCAGCGTGGGCCGTTACCATATCCGTTTAATTAAAAAAGACTGCAGCTTAGTTGCAGTCTTTTTATGGTTTAAATAGGAACATTTCTCTCGTATATTTTGGTAGAAATTTTAAGCATAACTTATCGACGATAAATGCAGTGATGACAGGAACGATGAGATACGCCACTGTAAGTTTAGCGATATTCATACCAGTACTACCGTCCATTAACGCTAACGAGTTAATTGGACCAACTAATCCTGTGTGACCAAAACCTGCTGACATCGGTGTACCTTGAACGTTCATAAAGTATCCTGTCGCACCGACGATAATTCCGTTAATGACTAACGGGACCGCGATAATTGGATTTTTGAAGTACACTGGCATCATCATTTTACCTGTACCGATGATGAGAGCGATGATTGTACCTTTGTTGTTAATTCCAATTGAACCGAATAAAAACGTCATACATGCTGTTAAAATTCCTAAGTTCGCTGCACCACTCGCTAGTCCAGAGAGACTGACAACAGTCGCAATCGCAACGAGTGAAATTGGTGTTGCGAGAAATGCAGAGTAAAATACACAAATTAAAATCGTCATGAGAAGCGGATTTAAATCTGTAAAGTGCGCAATTAATTCACCTAAACTTGTCGTCACAAGTTTTGAGTACGGTAAGATCATTAATCCGATTAAACCGGGAACGACACCACCGAGAAACGGTAAAAATACGATGTTCAGAGATCCGAGTTTATCGCCAATGAATACGATAATAGCCGCTGCAATAATGAGCGTAATTAAAACGTTAATTAGATCTCCCATTCCTTGTAAACGGACACCCGTTTCTTCAAACACTAACGCTCCAGAACCAATTAACGCTGCGCCTCCTAAAATTACGCTGCGAATCCCGTCAAACTTTAAGTTGATCCCCGCTAATACACCGATAATGACAGATGTAATTAACTGAAATGAACTTACTGCATTACCGATCGTTATAAAGACGTCAGAATAACGTCCAAAAAACTTTAGTACTTCTCCGAGTAATGCACTAGAAATTAATGCAACGACGATACCAATCGCCATCCCATTTAATATATTAAAAAAGAAATCCTTTTTAGACATTTTCATACGAAAGAATCACTCCGTAATATGTATTTTTCATAATCATATCCCTTATATGGTGAATAAACAATATGTATTCTTGGAAAGTTGAATATAATTTTTATAGATACAAAATAAAAAACCCTACCGATATAAAATCGGTAAGGATAATTTTAGAATACATTGTCTGGATTTTCTCTTTCCATATCTGTATTTGGATGTTCTTCTACGTGTTCGTAATATTCTTCTAACTTATCTTGGTCTGGCGTAATTGTAAGTCCTAAGTTTCGTCTTTCTAAATCTGCGTCTTTATAGAAACTGATTGTCATTAGGATAATTACGATACTAAATGGGAAAGCAGATATAATCGCTGCTGATTGTAACGCGCCTAGACCTTCGTCACCGCCCGTGAGCAATAGTACAAATGCGATGAGTGACAGTAATACTCCCCATACGATTTTAATTCCTTTAGGTGGTTGTAACGTTCCGTATGACGTTTGCATACCTAAAACGAATGTCGCTGAGTCCGCTGATGTAATAAAGAATATCGATACTAATAGTATTGCGATTGTTGAAAGTACGACACTTAGTGGTAATTCATTAAATATCGCAAATAACTGTGTTTCTGGTGGTAACGCTAATATGCTGTCTGAATTTTGAGCGACAGTAATTCCTGTCGTTCCAAATACACTAAACCAAATTAAGCTTACGATTGTTGGAACGAGTAATACTGCAATAACAAACTGTCTAATTGAACGTCCTTTTGATACACGTGCAATAAATATACCAACGAAAGGACTCCAACTGATCCACCAACCCCAGTAGTAAATGGTCCAGCTTTTCAGCCATTCAGATTTTTGCTCATAGAGAGGGGCTACGTCGAAACTGTTTTGTAAAAAAGTTCCGAGGTAAGATCCTGCAGTTGTTGTCATCATATTTAAAATAAGGATCGTTGGCCCTATGAAAAATAGAGCAACTAATAATAGTACTGCAAGTGACATATTAATGTTACTTAAATATTGAATCCCTTTAGATAATCCACTCCAAGCACTCGCTAAGAATAGAATTGTAACAACAAAAATAATTATAAACTGTACTAAAATATTTTGAGGCACATTCAATAAATAATTCAGACCTGCGTTAATTTGTAACGTACCTACACCTAAAGATACCGCAACCCCAATAACAGTTGCGAATACCGCAAGTACGTCGACGACTGTACCTAATGGACCATCTACTCGGTCTCCAAAAATAGGTCTTAACGTTTTAGACAGTAAACCATCTTCGTTCTTTCTAAATTGGAAGTAAGCGAGAGATAACGCAACGATTCCATATACCGCCCACGGATGGAATCCGTAGTGGAATATCGTTGAACGCATTGACTCCATGAACGCTTCTTTAGTTTCAGGGTCAGTGGATGGTGGTGCTAGATAATGGGAAATAGGTTCTGATGCGCCGTAGAACACAAGACCGATCCCCATACCGGCACTGAATAACATCGCTAACCAAGAAATTGTTCTGAATTCAGGTTCGTCATTCGGTTTACCGAGTTTTAATTTTCCAATCGGACTAAATATTAAAAATACTGAAAATATAATAATTACCGTAACAAGTATCATGTAATACCAACCAAAAGTAACTGTAATATAGTTACTTAAAGCTCCAGTCAATTCACCGAATCTTGCTGGCATAAACATACCAAATAAAACAAGAATTAGTACTAAAATTGACGCGTATTTAAACACTGGTGATATTTTTTGCTTACTTTTATCGGTCATTTTAACACTCCTTTTTTATACACAAGTATATAGACTAACATATTGATACTTAGAATAAAAGGATGTTTGAAAAAAATAATAATAACTAATCTAAACCATTGTATTTCTTATTTAAAATTATTATAATTAAGTATAGATATAGCATTAAATTAAATGATAATTTTCTAAATTAGTAGGTGAACAACTTTGAAAAAATGGTTACAAAACAAAGGCTTCAGAAACACGGTGATTTGTGCGGTTCTTATTGTTATAGGGATTGTACTTCAATACCAAAGCCTTGAAAATGTTGCGATTCCAGTGTTTATTGCTGCTTTTTTAATCGGGGGATATTATAGCGCTAAAAACGGAATCGAAGAACTGATTCACGACAAACATTTAAACGTAGACGTACTGATGATTTTAGCTGCCGTTGGTGCATCGATCATCGGTTATTGGATGGAAGGTGCACTGTTAATTTTCATTTTCAGTCTTGCTGAAGCAATGGAATCGATGGCAAACGAAAAAAGCCGAAACGCGATTTCTGAGTTAATGAACTTAACGCCAGACGAAGCACGTCGTTACAATGAAAACGGCGAAATTGAAGTCGTTCCAACTGCTGAGCTAAAAGTTGGAGATAAAGTTCAAGTGCCACGCGGTGAAACAATTCCAATTGACGGAAAACTACTTTCAACTGACGCGGTTGTTAACGAAGCATCTGTTACAGGTGAATCCGTTCCTGTTGAAAAACTAACAGGAGACGAGGTCATCGGGGGGACGATTAACGAAGGTAACAGAATCGATATGGAAGTCACAGTTGAAGACAGTAACACGTTATTTGCTAAAATTATTCGACTTGTCGATGAAGCGCAGTCTTCACCAAGTAAAACAGCGAGTTTTATTGAGTCAATTGAAGATACTTATGTAAAAGTTGTATTAGTCGGGGTTCCGTTATTTATCGCTTTAGCGTACTTTGTACTCGACTGGGGTTGGACAGAGTCGTTTTACCGTGGGATGGTACTTTTAACAGTTGCGTCACCATGTGCATTAGTCGCAAGTGCAACACCTGCAACACTTTCAGCAATTTCAAACGCTGCACGTAACGGAATGGTGTTTAAAGGCGGTCAAACGATTGACAACACGAATGCGTTAAATGCGATTATATTTGACAAAACAGGTACGTTAACAGTCGGTGAGCCTGCTGTTACAGATGTTTATTACGTAGATGGTGTCGACCACGCACATGTCGATGAGGTTATTAAAAGTGCGGAATCAGGATCTAAGCATCCAATTGCAGTAGCGATTTTAGATTACTTAGAAGACACGCCACTCATTGAACTCGGTCACGTTGAGGATATTACAGGTAAAGGATTCTTAATTCAAAACAAAGGTAGCGAATGGAAAGTCGGAAAGCATAGTTATGTGTTAGATGAATCTAATATTCAGCTATCTGAAGAAGTGAAGCGTGTCGTAATTGAAAAAGAATCGACAGGAAACACGGTAATTTTCGTGAGTCGTGATAACGAGTTACAAGCGTTTTATGCGCTAGAAGACGTCGTGAAAGAAAATGCGAAAATTGCGATTGAAAAACTTAATAACATGGGTATTCAAACGATTATGGTTACGGGTGATAATGAAAATACCGGAAAGCATATCGCAAAACAAGTTGGTATTAAAGAAGTTCATGCAAATAAAATGCCAGATGAAAAATCTTCTATATTAGATGAATTAAAAGAAAAATATGGTAACATCGGAATGGTTGGAGATGGTGTAAACGATGCACCGGCGTTAGCGAAATCTTCAGTTGGATTTGCGATGGGTTCAGGAACAGATATCGCAATGGAAACAGCAGACGTCGTACTTATTAAAGACGACTTAACGATGATACCGTACTCTATAGGATTATCTAAAAAGATGAAACGAATCGTCATTGCGAACGTTTTATTTGCAATTGCGGTCATCGCGTTACTCATCATTGCGAACCTTTTCCAAGCAATAAACTTACCACTAGGAGTCATTGGCCACGAAGGATCAACAATTCTAGTTATATTAAATGGTTTAAGATTATTAGCGTATAGAGATTAGACATTTGTATTCTTGATGAATAATAGCTTATAATAAACGTACATATAAACGTACGTTTGGAGTGAAGGATATGGAAATTATTACACCCACAAAGGCTAGGGAAAATTTTTATAATATTTTAAAAGAAGTTAATGAAAGTCATAGTCCAATAGTTATTAGTGGTAGCAAATCAAACTCTGAAGCAGTCCTTATTAGTAAAGAAGATTGGGATAGTATTAATGAAACGCTATATTTAGAAAATAACGGTGTATTAAATGTAGTTAGAGAACGAATGGAAGATAATAGTGGTTGGACAGATATTGACGATATCAATTGGGATGAGCTATGAGCGTAACACAGTATAAAGTTATTATTAAAAATAGTGCAAAGACCGATTTGAAAAAGATTAAGCAATCAAACTTAAAGTATAACTTTATGAAGATTATAAAGACATTAAAAAATGATCCCTTTAAATCGACACAATCATTTAAAAAGCTCGTACCAAAAAGTGAGGGAAGATATTCTAGAAGAATTAACCATCAACACAGAGTGGTTTATACAGTAAATGAAGATGAGAAAATCGTCTATATTTACTCATGCTGGTCTCATTATGAATAAACGCCGAGTACAGTTGTACTCGGCGTTATTTTATTTGTTCTTACGTTTACTAAATGATTGATGTGCCTCGGCGATGTCGATTGTTTCATCTGCTAAATTATCGAGTCGGTGCAAGATGTTAACGTCTGTGAGTCGCTTTCCTTCGTATGCTTCTGGTGTGATGAATACATATGATGATAGTACGTGTGCTTTCATGTAGTTTAATATTGGCTTCAGCATCATTTCTGCAACTAAGAAATGTCTATTGGATCCTGCTGTTGAGACGATGGATACTGTTTTTCCTTTTAAGCCATTGATTGGTAATAGGTCGAATAAGTTTTTTAGAACTGCAGGGATTGATGCTTGGAACACTGGGAATCCGATAACGATGACGTCAGCGGCTAACATTTTAGAAATAACTTCTTTTGTGTCACCCGACCAGTCTTCATAATGACGACCATCTGCTAAGTTGAGTGTTTTATCTTTTAAATCGATCATCTCGATATTATGAGTATTATAATGTGTTTCAAAATAATCTGTGACGTATTGTAAAGCAGTTGCCGTTTTTGAACCGACATTCGCTCCAACTAATACTAGTATATTCATTACGTTCTCTCCTATAAAATTATCAATTATATCGTATCATTTTCTTGGTGTATTGTAATATATGACGATTAAAATCAGTCAAATTGTTGATGAAAATGTCAGCGATTTTTTGAAAATATTTAAGAAATCGCTACCATTTTTTGTTTTAATCGCTATAATTAAAAAGAGATTATTATTAGGGGGATTTTCAATGAAGGAAAGTAAACTAGAATCACCAAGACAGATTAACGTCTTTTTAGCAATTATACCGTTCATTGTTATGATCTTTTCGATGTATGTTGCGGTGGTTAAATTTGAAATTGATCCGCACGTGCCGTTAATTCTCGGTACGGCAACTGCTGCGATTGTCGCTCTTATTTGTGGTTATAAGTGGGATTCACTTGAAGAATTTATGTATAAAGGAATCAAACTCGCACTACCGGCTGTCGTTATTATTATTTTAGTTGGTCTCGTCATCGGTTCTTGGATCGGTGGAGGTATTGTTGCGACGATGATTTACTACGGTTTAATTTTATTAAATCCTAAATATTTCTTAGTCACGATCATGCTTATCTGTGCATTAGTTGCACTTGCGATTGGAAGCTCATGGTCAACGATGGCAACGATTGGTGTTGCTGGTATGGGTATCGGTATGTCGATGGGGATTGAACCTGCGATGATTGCCGGAGCTGTTATATCTGGAGCTTATTTTGGAGATAAAATGTCACCGCTATCAGACACGACAAACTTAGCTGCTGGTTTAACACACGTACCGTTATTCGATCACATTAAACATATGTTTTACACGACGATTCCAGGGCTTATTATTTCATTAATCGTATTTTTAATTATTGGACTTAAAGTAATTGGTAACGAAACGTTAAATGATGAAGAGGTGAATAGCATGCTCAATGCGATGCAAGATAACTTTGTCATTTCACCGTGGCTATTTTTAGTACCAGTCATTGTTATCGTTTTAATCGTATTAAAAATGAGTGCTGCACCTGCACTATTCATCGGTGCGATGCTCGGGGTACTTGCTCAAGTATTTGTTCAAGGTGGATCACTCAGCACGTCAATTGACGTCTTAACAAACGGATACGCTTTAGAAAGTGGTAACGAAAGTGTAGATACACTGTTTAACCGCGGTGGATTACTCGACATGATGTATACTGTTTCGATGACAATCGTTGCGATGACTTTCGCAGGGATTATGGAGTACTCAGGCATGCTTCAATCGATTATGAACCAAATTTTAAAAATCGCAAAAGGAACATTTGGTTTAATTTCAGCTACACTTGCTTCAGCGTTTTTCACAAACGCAACGTGTTCTGAACAATATATTTCAATCGTTGTACCGTCAAGAATGTACTTAAAATCATATATAGACAATAAACTACATCCGAAAAACTTATCACGAAGCTTAGAAGATGGTGGTACGTTAACGTCAGTATTCATCCCGTGGAATACGTGTGGGGTATTTATATATGGAACGTTAGGAGTGTACGCTTGGGATTACGGCCCATACGCGATTTTAAACTTCTCTGTACCAATTATTGCACTCATTTTAGCTGCGACAGGTATTGGGGTTAAATATATTACTGACAGCGAAAAAGAAGAGTTCTTAGAAGATATTTACGGTTCAGAACAAGCGAAACCAGCAAGCAATGAGTTATAATATACGTATGAAACATATTATTAAACTCATTTTAAGTATCTTTTTTGTGTTTTTCATCAGCATATTTACTGATAAAAAACGCGCAAAATAATGGATCGGAGCTGATGGTGTTGAAACGCTATATCATGTTGATGTCAATGTCACTACTTTTAGCTGCATGTTCAACGAATACAGATACAAAAGAGCCGTCCGAAAACGTCGAAGAACCAAAAGAAAATATTGAAGAGAAAGATGTAGATAAAGATATGACAAAAACACGTTACATCGTCTCGTTTAATCGTGACGTTACATTAGAAGACCTAAAAGAATATGGTGTAGAAGAATCAGATGTGATTAATGAGATGGACAACATGAACATGAAGACAATCGATCTCGATGAGTCACAATACGAAAGTTTAAAAGAAGCGCCATTTGTCACGCATATTGAAGCGGATGAAGAAATCGGCATTCCCCCAGGGGAAAAAGAAGATAAATCTGATGAAATGTAATATCACGAAGGCAGACTCCGGTCTGCCTTTTTTGGTACAATGAACCGTGGAGGAGACATATGAGTAAATATTATGCAGTACGTAAAGGGAGAAGCCCTGGTATTTATAGAGATTGGGACACTGCAAAGCGCGAAGTGATGGGTTTTAGCGGTGCAGAGTATAAATCATTTAAAACTGAAGATGAAGCACTTCAGTTTATAAATTTAAACAAAAAAGAAGCTATAAAGTTAGATGGGCTTATAGCGTATGTTGACGGGAGTTATGATAAGCGATCAGAACGCGCAGGATTTGGTGCAATTCTAATTGAAGATGGTAAAGTAATACACGAAGCGTCGAAAGAGATTGCTATTAATAAAGAAAACAACTTATGGAACGTCAGCGCTGAAATTGGTGGAGTACTATATGCAGTTAACTATGCGATTTCAAATCAGTACGATAAAATTCACGTCCATTATGACTATGCAGGTTTAGAAAAATGGGCAACGAAAGAGTGGCGTGCAAATAAACCGACAACAAAAGAATATCAGAAGCAAATGGAGCAACTGATGCACCAAATCAAAGTAGATTTTATAAAAGTGAAAGCACACACTGGAGATTTTTATAACGAGCGCGCAGATAATCTTGCAAAACAATCAATTATGGAGGACTAAATGGTGAAAAAATTATTGTTTTTTGACATTGACGGAACACTTTATAATACATCGGTCAAAGTACCAGAATCTACTAAACGTGCGATTGAGTCTCTTAAAAAAGATGGACATACGTTAGTCATTGCGACAGGTCGCGCACCGTTTTTATTTAAAGATTTAAGAGAAGAGTTAGGTATTGAGTCGTTCATCGCATTAAACGGACAATACGCAGTCGTTGATGGAGAAGTGATTTACAAAAATCCGATTCCGAGTGACTTGTTAGAAGAAATATCTAAAGACGCTAAAAAACATAACCATCCAGTCGTCTATTTAAACGATACACATATGGTGTCAAATATAAAAGGTCATAGCCGAATCAACGAAGGGTTAGGCTCTTTAAAGTTCGATCAATCACCTGGACATAATGAAAACTTCCACCTTGAAAACGAAGTGTACCAAGGATTACTCTTCTGTACAGAAGATGAAGAAGACTATTATAAAGAAAGATATAGTGAGTTAGACTTTTTAAGATGGCATCGAGTGTCGTTAGACGTAATGCCAAAAGGCGGATCTAAAGCAGAAACAGTTAAAAAAGTGATCGAAAAGCTCGGATTTAATGAAGATGACGTCTATGCATTTGGAGACGGACCGAACGATTATGACATGTTAAAGCTCGTTAAGCACTCTGTTGCGATGGGTAACGGTGTCGATGAAACGAAATCAGTCGCCGAATATGTCACGAGTCACGTCGATGACGACGGATTATATCATGCGTTAAAACATTATAAACTCATTTAAATAAAACTAGCCGTGTCCGTATAAACGGATGCGGCTATTATAATGGTCGAACGAATATAAATTGTGCGATTGTAGAGGATATATATACGATTTCTCCGTTTGTTTCATTGTATAGTTCGTATGAGTCAAGCATATCATCGAAGTTCTTTACAGTGACGACGTCGTTTATGTTTAAGTTTTGGTTTTTAAAGTAATGTACGAGTCGGTCTTCGTTTACGAAACGCTGGATGACGACGGAATCGCTAATTTTTATGTCCGGTAAGATTTTCGCGTGGCGATCTGCGATTTCCATATCTTCAGGTAAAATCGCTCCGCCATGTGGACAATATTTTGGACGTCCTAGATATTCGTATATTCTTTCAGCGAGTTTATCTGAAGTCGAGTGCTCTAATAGTTCAGCTTCGTCGTGAACCTCATCGATAGAAAAACCAAGTTTTTCAACGAGAAACACTTCCCATAGACGATGTTTATGGACGAGTCGTTTTGCTTCTTCTGCGCCTTCAGCGGTAAGCATACTTCCGTGATACGGCTTTAAATCGATCCAGCCGATTTTAACTAGGCTGTTCATCATCTCGGTAACTGTTGGTGGTGAAATATTGAGTTTTTGAGATATCGATTTATTAGATACTCTAGAAAACTCGCCACCGAGTTCATATATGATTTTTAAGTAATCTTCTCTCGTCGGACTCATGTATAAACCACCCTTCGTTATGTAACTTAATTATGCAATGAATATTAATCTCGTGCAACATTCGTTTATTTTATCATTTAAATAGGATACGTTATAATGTAAGAATAGAAAAATATGTTCGAAAAAAGTTAAGGAAGTGTATGAATATGACAAGAATGATAGACATCATTACAAAAAAACGTGACAATATCGAATTATCAAAAGAAGAGATTAAATCGTTTGTTCAAGGATATACAAATGGAGATATCCCAGATTATCAAGCATCGAGTCTACTGATGGCAATCTTTTTAAACGGTATGACAGAAGATGAAGTTGCAACGTTAACGATGGAAATGGTTGAGTCTGGAGACCAAATCGACTTATCTGGAATCGAAGGGTTTAAAGTAGATAAACACTCGACAGGTGGTGTTGGTGATACTACGACGTTAGTATTAGCACCACTCGTTGCAGCAGTTGGCGTTCCAGTGCCTAAAATGAGTGGAAGAGGGCTAGGACATACAGGTGGAACGGTTGATAAGCTTGAAGCAATGGAAGGATTCCATGTTGAATTATCTCAAGAAGAATTTATCGATCTCGTAAACAAACAAAAACTTGCACTAGTCGGACAATCAGGTAACTTAACTCCGGCAGATAAACTGATTTACGCTTTACGTGACGTTACAGGAACAGTAAACTCGATCCCACTAATCGCAAGTTCGATTATGTCTAAAAAAATCGCAGCAGGTGCAGATGGTATCGTTCTCGATGTAAAAGTTGGTGACGGCGCATTTATGAAAAACGAAAAAGACGCAGAGGCACTCGCACATACGATGGTACAAATTGGTAATAATGTCGGACGAAATACGATGGCAGTTATTTCAAGCATGGAAGAGCCACTCGGTTATGCGATTGGTAACGCGCTAGAAGTGATTGAAGCAATTGAAACGTTAAAAGGGAAAGGTCCAGAAGATCTTACGGAATTATCGCTTGTCCTCGGTAGTCAAATGGTTGTTCTTGGTGGCGGTGCAAACAGTTTAGAAGAAGCACGTGGACTATTAGAGAAAGCAATCGAAGATGGTTCGGCACTTGAAAAATTTAGACAACTTATCGTTAGTCAAGGTGGTAACGGTGACGTGATTGATGACTACAGTCTATTGCCTACTTCTGAATATACGATTGAAGTAAAATCAGACAAAGCAGGATACGTCACTCAAATTGAGTCTGAAAATATGGGTATAGCAGCATCGATTTTAGGTGCTGGACGTGAAACGAAAGAAAGTGAGATTGACTTAGCGGTCGGTATCGTTCTAGAGAAAAAAGTTGGAGATAAAGTAGAAGTTGGAGACACACTAGCAGTGATTCACTCTAACAAAGAAAATGTGGATGACGTCATTTCACGCGTTAAAGATTGTTATACGTTTGGTGAAGAAGGAGTTCATCCAACACTCATTAAAAAAGTGATTACAGAATAGAGGTGTATATATTGAAACGATGGATTCCGCAATATGACAAGCTTAGAGAAACATCAAAAGAAAAAGTAGATGCACAGTTAAACGAGCTAGATTTAGAAAGAGTTAAATCTGTCTATGAAGACGTATATGTAAATCAGACGACGTTTGATACGTCAAATGTTGAAGAAGTCCCGTACGTGACAAAAGAAGAGTTAGACGTAGAAGCATTAGAACGTTTAGCACATACATCGATTGAAAACGGAAAAGTCGCGGTACTTTTAATGGCTGGTGGACAAGGGACACGCCTCGGGTACGACGGTCCGAAAGGTACGTTTATGTTTGACGACGTATCGCTTTTTGAACTTCAAGCGCGTCAAATCTTAAAATATAAAAAAGAAGACGTGTTAAACGTTCATTGGTACATTATGACGAGCGACATTAATCACGATGAAACAGTTCAATTTTTCGAAGAAAAAAACTACTTCGGATTACCAAAAGAAAATGTTCGCTTCTTTAAGCAAGAGCATTTTCCGTCTCTATCAAAATCTGGAGAGTTACTATTAACTAAAGAAGAAGAAATAATGATTACACCGAACGGAAACGGTGGAATATTTAGTGCGCTTAAAGCGAGCGGTATGCTAGAAGATATGAAATCGCGTGGCGTTGAAGCGGTGTTTATGAATAACGTCGACAATGTCGTCGTAAAAGTACTCGACGAAGTACTTGTCGGTCTTCATTTAGATGAAAAAAATGAAGTGACGTCAAAATCGATTACACCTAAACCAAATGAAAGTGTCGGTCGACTCGCGTTACTTGACGGTAAGAAAACAGTCGTTGAATACACTGAAATTCCTGACGGAGAAGATGCGTCATTTACAAATGGAAATATCGGTATTCATGTATTTAGTATCCCGTTTATCGAGAAAGCGGCAGAGGCGGATATGCCATATCACCTCGCGCTTAAAAACTTAGAGTTTTTAGATGATGATTTAAAGTTAGTAAAAGAAGAAGCGTTAAAATTTGAAAAGTTCTATTTCGACGCATTTATCGTTGCAAATAAACATAAGACGCTTCAAGTGGACCGTGCAGGAGAATTTTCACCACTTAAAAACAAAGAGGGTCAAGATAGTGTGGAAACAGCGCGTCGTGATCTTGAGAGGTACGAACTGATATAGATGAAAGAAAATAATATCTCTGTTGAAAAAACTTTAAAACACATTATTCCTTTATCGTTTGGTGAAGAAGTAGGAAATAGCGTCAGTCACGGTGTCGCAACATTTCTATTTATATTTTTACTTCCTTTTACTGCGATATATATGTATGTAGAAGGTGGGGCAATGCATGCGTTTGGCGGTAGCGTGTATGTCATTTCAATTATTACAATGTTTTTATCGTCGACGATTTACCATATTATGGCACCGGGCACACATCACAAATATGTCATGCGTTTAATTGACCATAGTTGTATATACATTGCGATTGCCGGTACGTATACACCAGTCGCGCTTAGCGTTATCGGTGGATTTTGGGGATATACGATTCTCATACTCCAGTGGAGTGCGGCGATTTTAGGTGTACTATATAAGACGTTAAGTCCGAAAGTCAGTCCAAAAATTAGCTTAGCGTTTTATCTTGTGATGGGGTGGATGATTGTACCGTTTTTACCTGCCGTATTATTTGGTACAAATATTATGTTTTTAGTCATGCTTTTTATAGGTGGCGTATTATATACAATTGGCGCATGGTTCTATGCGCAAAAAGATAAGCGATACTTCCATATGATATGGCACTTTTTTATATTTATAGCGAGTGTCGCTCATTATATCGGTATCGTGTTCTACATGATTTAACATAAAATCAGACTTCATACGCATTTTATTGCATGAAGCAATCGCTTATTATGATAATATAAGTTCAAATAGCGATTATCGAGAGGGGATTTTAAATGATAACAGAGTCAGAAGTACGTCAAATAGTGGAGAGTGTAAACGATCCGATTTTAAACGTACCGATTTCTGAAACGAGTGGTATCGAATCAGTCAAAATAATAGAAGATAAAGGACACGTCAGCTTAAAGATTTTAATTGGACGTTTAGGTGGACAAGAACAGTTAGACTTACAAATTAAAATCGTTAATTTATTAAAAGAAGCGGGCGCTAACAGTGTCGGTCTTCGTTTTGACGAATTACCAGAAGAAGAAATTAATAAACATAAAGCGACGATGGGTAACCAATACGAAAGTCAGTTTGATATGGAGAAAACGAAGTTCATCTCTGTAGCATCTGGTAAAGGTGGCGTTGGTAAATCAACGGTTACGGTAAACCTTGCGGTTAAATTACAAAAGCTTGGTAAAAGAGTTGGAATCATCGACGCAGATATATACGGGTTTAGTGTGCCAGATATGATGGGGATTTCAGAGCAACCCGAAATTAAAGATAAAAAAATTATTCCGGTTGAACGCTTCGGGGTTCAAGTTATTTCTATGGGATTCTTTGTTGAGGAGAATACGCCTGTCATTTGGAGAGGGCCAATGCTCGGTAAAATGTTAACGAGCTTCTTTAAAGAAGTAGAATGGGGCGACCTAGACTATCTTCTACTCGATTTACCACCAGGAACAGGAGATGTTGCGCTTGACGTACATCAAATGTTACCTGAAAGTAAAGAGATTATCGTAACGACACCACATCCAACAGCAGCATTCGTTGCAGCTCGTGCAGGAGCGATGGCAATTCATACGGATCACGAGATTTTAGGTGTTGTAGAGAATATGTCTTACTTTGAAAGTAAAGAAACAGGCAATAAGGAATATATATTCGGTAAAGGTGGCGGACAAAAACTCGCGGAAGAGTTAAACGTGCCGTTACTCGGGCAGATTCCACTTGGCCAACCAAACTTTGACAAAGAAGACTTTGCACCGTCCGTTTACCTTGAAGGTGAAATTAGCGATCATTATGAGAAAATCGCAAAACGCATTATCGAGGAAGAAGAATGAGTTCAAAATATGTTGTTAAGTTTTACTTTACGACGTTAATTATCGGTGTAATTGCGTCTACTTTTATCAGTCTGTTTACAGAATATGAGAACGTGACGAGTCACTTGTTTAAAGGGGACTTCTCTGAGTTTTTCGTCGGTTTAATATGGATTATAGGATACGGACTTATTATCGCGACTGTCGCACAAGTTGTTTTCTATATATACTTGTTCATTAACCCACTTGGACTCGGGATATTTAGAAGTTTTTGGCCATACGTACAAATCCTTCTTATTATGTATGCGATATTTGATCTTTTCTACTTAAGATTTTTCAAAGTTGGAAAAGATCACGGTTCAACGTTTGAATTCATATGGATACCAATTATTGTTGTAATTGTCGGATTCGTAGTCGCATATGTTAAAAATAAACAAGTCGAAAAGAATATCTTTATACCGTCATTGTTCTTTATGATATTTATGACGTCGTTAACACTACTACCATTTATATCAGTAGAAGATACGACTTGGATATACCGTTCGATATTTACTGTACTCATATTAAATGCGTACCAATTACTTAGATTGCCAAAATATATTGAAGCATCTAGAGAAGATAAAATCGCACGCGGTATCGTTAACAAAGACAAATAAAAGACTATAACTTTAGAGCGCTACACCAGCGCTCTAAAGTTTTTTAAAAAGATATATTTTTACGCTTGACCATTTTTTGTTTACTTGCTATTATATAAAAGTCGTCAAAATCAAGAAACGACAGACGCACGAAAAATAAATTTTAAAATATCAAAAAATAACTTGCTTTAATTTTTTGAACGTGCTATAGTAAATATTGCGCTTTTCAAAAGCGCGACAAATGAACATTGAAAACTGAATGACAATATGTCAACGTTAATTCCGATAAAAAGAAGTTACTATATAAAGGTAACGAAACTAGAGCGACTAGTATAAAACGCAGTTTAAAAGAGCTAGAAAACTCTAACTATTATGGAGAGTTTGATCCTGGCTCAGGATGAACGCTGGCGGCGTGCCTAATACATGCAAGTCGAGCGCGACTTCTTATACCGAACCTTCGGGTTCACTTTAAGAGTCGAGCGGCGGACGGGTGAGTAACACGTGGGCAACCTGCCCTTAAGACTGGGATAACTACGGGAAACCGTAGCTAATACCGGATAACACTTTTAAACATAAGTTTAGGAGTTAAAAGGTGGATTTATCTATCACTTAAGGATGGGCCTGCGGCGCATTAGCTAGTTGGTGAGGTAACGGCTTACCAAGGCGACGATGCGTAGCCGACCTGAGAGGGTGATCGGCCACACTGGAACTGAGACACGGTCCAGACTCCTACGGGAGGCAGCAGTAGGGAATCTTCCGCAATGGGCGAAAGCCTGACGGAGCAACGCCGCGTGTGCGAAGAAGGTCTTCGGATCGTAAAGCACTGTTGTTAAGGAAGAACGACAGTAAGAGTCACTGCTTACTGTGTGACGGTACTTAACCAGAAAGCCACGGCTAACTACGTGCCAGCAGCCGCGGTAATACGTAGGTGGCAAGCGTTATCCGGAATTATTGGGCGTAAAGCGCGCGTAGGCGGCGAAATAAGTCTGATGTGAAAGCCCTCGGCTCAACCGGGGAAGGTCATTGGAAACTGTATCGCTTGAGTGCAGAAGAGGAGAGTGGAATTCCATGTGTAGCGGTGAAATGCGCAGAGATATGGAGGAACACCAGTGGCGAAGGCGGCTCTCTGGTCTGTAACTGACGCTGATGTGCGAAAGCGTGGGGATCAAACAGGATTAGATACCCTGGTAGTCCACGCCGTAAACGATGAGTGCTAAGTGTTAGGGGGTTTCCGCCCCTTAGTGCTGCAGCAAACGCATTAAGCACTCCGCCTGGGGAGTACGGCCGCAAGGCTGAAACTCAAAGGAATTGACGGGGACCCGCACAAGCGGTGGAGCATGTGGTTTAATTCGAAGCAACGCGAAGAACCTTACCAAATCTTGACATCCTCTGACCGTCATGGAGACATGATTTTCCCTTTGGGACAGAGAGACAGGTGGTGCATGGTTGTCGTCAGCTCGTGTCGTGAGATGTTGGGTTAAGTCCCGCAACGAGCGCAACCCTTAACTTTAGTTGCCATCATTGAGTTGGGCACTTTAGAGTGACTGCCGGTGACAAACCGGAGGAAGGTGGGGATGACGTCAAATCATCATGCCCCTTATGATTTGGGCTACACACGTGCTACAATGGGCAGGAACAAAGGGCAGCGAAACCGTGAGGTCAAGCGAATCCCATAAAACTGTTCTCAGTTCGGATTGGAGTCTGCAACTCGACTCCATGAAGCTGGAATCGCTAGTAATCGTGGATCAGAATGCCACGGTGAATACGTTCCCGGGTCTTGTACACACCGCCCGTCACACCACGAAAGTTGGTAACACCTGAAGCCGGTGGCCTAACCATTAGGAGGGAGCCGTCGAAGGTGGGACTGATGATTGGGGTGAAGTCGTAACAAGGTAGCCGTATCGGAAGGTGCGGCTGGATCACCTCCTTTCTAAGGAAATGGAACGGAAAGATGACATATTGTATTCAGTTTTGAGTGTAATCACTCTAAAGACGTACATTGAAAACCAAATAGAAGCAACAGATTATATATTAATATATGATTTCAAGCGTAGAAACCGAGAACGAAAAAGTTCAAAAATACACGCGCGATAGAGTAGAGATACTCTCTCACAAATTCATTACGATTAAGTAGTGAAGGGCGCACGGTGGATGCCTTGGCACCAAGAGCCGAAGAAGGACGGAACAAACACCGATATGCTTTGGGGAGCTGTAAGTAAGCTGTGATCCGAAGATTTCCGAATGGGGGAACCCGGCATTTTTAATGTCACTCCATTACGAATTAAGTAGTGATGGTAGAGGTAGACCTGGGGAACTGAAACATCTTAGTACCCAGAGGAAGAGAAAGTAAACACGATTCCCGTAGTAGCGGCGAGCGAAGTGGGAAGAGCCCAAACCAGTTTAAACTGGGGTTGTAGGACTTCGAGATGCGAGAAGCAAGTTTAGTGGAAGATTATGGAAAGAATGACCATAGAGGGTAACAGTCCCGTACACGACAAGCGAGCGGACGCTAGAAGTATCCTGAGTACGGCGGAACACGAGGAATTCCGTCGGAATCTGGGAGGACCATCTCCTAAGGCTAAATACTCCTTGGTGACCGATAGTGAACCAGTACCGTGAGGGAAAGGTGAAAAGCACCCCGGGAGGGGAGTGAAATAGAACCTGAAACCGTGTGCCTACAAGTAGTCAGAGCCCTATAAGGGTGATGGCGTGCCTTTTGTATAATGAACCGGCGAGTTACGCATACATGCAAGGTTAAGCAGCGAATGTGGAGCCGAAGCGAAAGCGAGTCTGAAATGGGCGAGTAGTATGTGTGTGTAGACCCGAAACCAGGTGATCTACCCATGACCAGGTTGAAGTCCAGGTAACACTGGATGGAGGACCGAACCGACTTATGTTAAAAAATGACCGGATGAGTTGTGGGTAGGGGTGAAATTCCAATCGAACCTGGAGATAGCTGGTTCTCTCCGAAATATATTTAGGTATAGCCTCATATTATCATCGTGGAGGTAGAGCACTGTTTGGATAAGGGGCCCATCCCGGGTTACCGAGTTCAGACAAACTCCGAATGCCATAGATGAGATGTATGGGAGTCAGACAGTGGGTGATAAGGTCCATTGTCGAAAGGGAAACAGCCCAGACCACCAGTTAAGGTCCCCAAATATATGTTAAGTGGAAAAGGATGTGGCGTTGCACAGACAACTAGGATGTTGGCTTAGAAGCAGCCATCATTTAAAGAGTGCGTAATAGCTCACTAGTCGAGTGACGCTGCGCCGAAAATGTACCGGGGCTAAACATATTACCGAAACTGTGGATCCGAGAGGATGGTAGGAGAGCGTTCTATATGCAGCGAAGCCAAACCGAGAGGGAAAGTGGAGCGTATAGAAGTGAGAATGCCGGTGTGAGTAGCGCAAGACGGGTGAGAATCCCGTCCACCGAACGACTAAGGTTTCCAGAGGAAGGCTCGTCCGCTCTGGGTAAGTCGGGACCTAAGCCGAGGCAAACAGCGTAGGCGATGGACAACAGGTAGAAATTCCTGTACCGGTGTAACATGAATGAGTGAAGTGGTGACGCAGGAGGAGAATCGAATCGCACGACTGGAAGAGTGCGTGCAAGTGACAAGCTGTCATACCAGGCAAATCCGGTATGAGTGTAAGGTAAGTCATGATGCGGAGGGCGAAGCCCGAAGATCGATATTCACACTGCCAAGAAAACCCGCTAGCGAGTGTTATACTGCCCGTACCGCAAACCGACACAGGTAGTTGGGAAGAGAATTCTAAGGTGAGCGAGCGAACTCTCGTTAAGGAACTCGGCAAAATGACCCCGTAACTTCGGGAGAAGGGGTGCTCATGAAAATGAGCCGCAGTGAATAGGCCCAAGCGACTGTTTATCAAAAACATAGGTCTCTGCCAAACCGAAAGGTGACGTATAGGGGCTGACGCCTGCCCGGTGCTGGAAGGTTAAGAGGCGTGCTTAGCGTAAGCGAAGGTACAAATCGAAGCCCCAGTAAACGGCGGCCGTAACTATAACGGTCCTAAGGTAGCGAAATTCCTTGTCAGGTAAGTTCTGACCCGCACGAAAGGCGTAACGATTTGGGCACTGTCTCAACGAGAGGCTCGGTGAAATCATAGTTCCAGTGAAGATGCTGGATACCCGCGACAGGACGGAAAGACCCCGTGGAGCTTTACTGTAGCTTGATATTGAATCTCGAGTACACCTGTACAGGATAGGTGGGAGTTTAAGAAGCATGCACGTCAGTGTATGTGGAGACGCTGGTGGGATACCACCCTGGTGTACTTGCGGTTCTAACCCGGTACCGTGATCCGGTACGGAGACAGTGTCAGGTGGACAGTTTGACTGGGGCGGTCGCCTCCTAAAATGTAACGGAGGCGCTCAAAGGTTCCCTCAGAATGGTTGGAAATCATTCAAAGAGTGTAAAGGTATAAGGGAGCTTGACTGTGAGACCAACAAGTCGAGCAGGGTCGAAAGACGGACTTAGTGATCCGGTGGTTCCGCATGGAAGGGCCATCGCTCAACGGATAAAAGCTACCCCGGGGATAACAGGCTTATCTCCCCCAAGAGTTCACATCGACGGGGAGGTTTGGCACCTCGATGTCGGCTCATCGCATCCTGGAGCTGTAGTCGGTTCCAAGGGTTGGGCTGTTCGCCCATTAAAGCGGTACGCGAGCTGGGTTCAGAACGTCGTGAGACAGTTCGGTCCCTATCCGTCGTGGGCGTAGGAAATTTGAGAGGCGCTGTCCTTAGTACGAGAGGACCGGGATGGACATACCACTGGTGTACCAGTTGTCGTGCCAACGGCATAGCTGGGTAGCTACGTATGGACGGGATAAATACTGAAAGCATCTAAGTATGAAGCCCCCCTCAAGATGAGATTTCCCTATAGATGCCAGAGAGACGATCTGGTTGATAGGTTTGGCGTGTAAGTATGGTGACATACTCAGCGGACAAATACTAATTCATCGATGACTTATTCAATATGATTCAAGCGTGTAACTACGAATTGCTTCTATTTGGTTTTGAGTGTATGTCTAGTGACGATGGCGGAGAGGCCACACCTGTTCCCATGCCGAACACAGAAGTTAAGCTCTCCAGCGCCGATGGTAGTTCGGTTGACCCGTGCTAGAGTAGGACGTCGCTAGGCAAACATTTTTATATTATTCCGCAGTAGCTCAGTGGTAGAGCTATCGGCTGTTAACCGATCGGTCGTAAGTTCGAATCTTACCTGCGGAGCTTTTATGGCCCCTTGGTCAAGCGGTTAAGACACCGCCCTTTCACGGCGGTAACACGGGTTCGAGTCCCGTAGGGGTCACTTTTTTATACAATTTTATAACTTGGAGAATTAGCTCAGCTGGGAGAGCACCTGCCTTACAAGCAGGGGGTCGGTGGTTCGAGCCCGCCATTCTCCATTTTTTTATGGAAGGGTAGCGAAGTGGCTAAACGCGGCGGACTGTAAATCCGCTCCTTCGGGTTCGGCAGTTCGAATCTGCCCCCTTCCACCATTATATTGGCCTGTAGCCAAGCGGTAAGGCAACGGATTTTGGCTCCGTCATGCAAAGGTTCGAATCCTTTCAGGCCAGTATGAGCCGTTAGCTCAGTCGGTAGAGCATCTGACTTTTAATCAGAGGGTCACAGGTTCGATTCCTGTACGGCTCACTAATAGCACTAGCAATAGCTAGTGCTTTTTTTATGCATAATATATACATGAAAACGTTTTAATTTACATATTGTTTATCCATCTCACCTCATATAAACTATATATATAATACATAAAGGTGGGTTTTAATATGTCATTTGAGATTGACTTAATTGGAGCAACAACAGCATTTGGGCAAGGTAAACCTGGAGTGACTTTTGGACCAGATGCTTTAAGAATGGCGGGCATTGTAGAAATGCTTGAACAAAATGGACATACTGTTACTGATGTTGGAAATATTATCGGTAACTATCCTCATAATTTTACTAAACAAAATATTAAAGTAACAGATGATCTTAAAAATTTAGATGAAGTAAGAGACTACTCTGAAGCGCTCGCTAAAGCAACATCATCAAGTGTAGAAAACAATAAATTCCCTTTAACTATCGGTGGGGATCACTCGCTTGCGCTTGGTAGTTTATCTGGAATTGCACCTCACTATGACAACTTAGGCGTCATTTGGTTTGATGCACATGGTGATTTAAATACAGCAGAAACATCTCCGAGTGGTAATATTCACGGTATGATTTTAGCAGAATTATTAGGTGTAGGTAATGATAAGTTAACGTCGGTGAACGGCTTTAATGCAAAACTTAAATTTGAAAACGTCGTCTTAATCGGAATTAGAGATTTAGACGATGGAGAAAAAGAACTAATTAAAGAAAAGAATATTTTAACGTTCTCTATGAGTGACGTAAGAATACTTGGTTTAAATGAGATTTTAAACCGTACTTTAAAGCATTTAGAGCATACAGATGGTTTACATTTATCATTTGACGTAGACTCAATTGACCCGATGGAAGTAAAAGGTACAGGTACTAAAGTACCAGGAGGACTTTTTACTTCTGAAGTCATCATGTTTATGGAAGAATTAAGTAAAACAAACAAACTCACTTCAATGGATTTAGTAGAAGTGAATCCTTTACTCGATGAGGAAAATAAAACAGCAGAAACAGCTGTACACGTAACAGAATATTTATTCGGTAAACGTACAAAGTAAGCTAGTGCAATTGCACTAGCTTTTTTAACGTTTATTAAACATTGTTGCATTTTGTTATAAAAACGTTCATACTCTAAAAGAGTGAAACGTGAGGTGTACATATGATTGGTAATAGAATTAAAGAATTAAGGAACAATCAAAAGCTGACTCAAGAAGAATTGTCTGAAGGCATCGTATCGAGAACGTATTTAAGTTTAATTGAAAAAGGATCGGTTCAGCCATCGAATAACGTGCTTGTTAAGTTAAGTGAACGACTTGGTGTAAATGTGAATGACTTGATGGTTGAAAGTAAGAACTATCAATACAGCGATATCGATATGAGTCGTGAGATAATTTTTTATGAAAATAAAATTCAAAATGAAGAATTTGACGTCATTGAACAATTTATCGACAACCACTATGAAGAAAAAGAAGATATTAAAAAGTTAGATCTAGCGAGAATCTATTTAATATATGGAGAATATTATTTAAATCGATCTCAATACAAGTTATGTAAACGATATCTAGACGATGCAGCAGATATACTGTTAAAAATGCCTGTGAACGATTATTTTATTCGTTATACGAATGTGATCAGTCGCTACTATGTTAAAAATAATGATTATGATGAAGCACTCGACGTTTTAGAACGTGCACTCGTTGAAATGTCATATACGAATCAGTTTCAACTAGAATCGATTCAAAACTTATTTTTAATGGCGAATATTTATTTCGATAAAAAGCAGTACTATACAGTACTTAGAATTATCAATAGAATGGAATATCTATCTCGTCAAGTGAATATCACTTATAAAGAGGACGACGTACGTTATATGAAGGGTATTTGCCTGTATCATGAGAAAAAATTTGATACACTAGAACTAATTACAGCACACAAAACTAATGTGTACGATAAAGTATTGTATTCATATTCACTTCTTGCGAAAGGGGACGTTAAGTCTGCGCTTGATATATATGGAACGATTGAATTCACGCGTGAATTCAATGCATTGAATGAGATAATAGACGAACTCGACGAGCGATTCAAATCTATTATCTAGAGAGGAAAAGAAACGACATGCTTATAGGAAAACTATTTGAAGAAACACCAACACTCCATTTAATTACAAGTATTGTCGACTTATTAATTGTATGGTTTGTATTTTATCAACTAATTAATGTGATTAAAGGGACAAAAGCAATCCAGTTAATCAAAGGTATATTTTTCATAATCATCGGTCGAGCAGTGAGTAACTTCCTTGAACTGACGACGACGACACAAATATTTGACCTTGTACTTCAATGGGGATTCTTAGCAGTAATTGTAATATTCCAGCCTGAGTTAAGACGAGCGTTAGAACAACTCGGACGAGGAAAGATCTTTAAAAAGTCGACGACAAATCGTGAAGACGAATTAGAGAAGTACCGTGAAGAAATGATTACTGCTGTGAAATATATGGCCAAACGTAGAATCGGGGCTTTAATTGTATTTGAACGTGAAACTGGATTAAAAGACTATATCGAAACAGGGACGCCGATGAATGCAGATTTAACTGCTGGATTACTCATTAACGTTTTCGTGCCGAATACACCACTGCATGATGGAGCGATGATTGTACGAGACGATAAAATCGTTACAGCAGGTAGTTACTTACCGCTATCGGATAGTAACAAGATTGGCAAAGAGCTTGGGACTAGACACCGAGCAGCTGTCGGTATTTCAGAAGTTACAGATGCATTTACAATCGTCATTTCTGAAGAGACTGGTGACGTTTCTACGACTATTGACAGCCGTTTAAGAAAAAATATTTCGATAGAAGAACTCGATGAAGAATTAAAGAAGTACTGGATAATGACATCCGTAAAGAAAGACGGAGGTGGTCTATTTGCTAGAAAGTAAACCGGGTATACTTATCGTATCACTGATACTCGCGTTATTCATGTTTGCGAGTGCCAATAAGATATTTGAAGATTTTAATCTGTTTGGACAAAGTGGTGGTAATAATACGATTACGATTGAAAATGTACCTGTTGAATTAAAGTACGATGAAGAAGAGTACTACGTGACAGGGGCACAAAAAACAGTCCAAGTGAACTTCTCAGGAACACCATCAAAGTTAAAGCAAATTCAAGCGACAGATAACTTTAACGTCATATTAGATTTACGAAATTATGAGCTTGGTGAGTTTGAAGTGACGTATGAAGTAGAAGGAATACCTGAAGACGTCACAGCAACAGTTTTACCGAAAAAGACTATGGTATCGATTCAAAACTTAGTCGAACAAACATTTGAAGTTCAGGCGGAAGTAAATGAAAGTCGTTTATCATCTAACTATACAATCGAGTCTATTACGACAGACCCAGAAGTCGTCACTGTTAGAGGTGGAGAAGATGATATGGCACGTATACAGTATGTTCGTGCAATGATTTCTGGCACTGAGAAGATTACTGACGCGATTAGAGAAAGTGCGGAAGTGAGTGTCTTTGACGGCGTTTATAACAAATTAGATGTCGTAATCGAGCCGCAGAAAGTTGCAGTAGATATTAAAGTGAAAGAAAATAGTAAAGAAGTGCCGGTCTATTTAAATGTCGTCGGTAGTTTAAAAAGTGGATACCAACTCGATGGTATCTCATTAGAAAATGAGACGATAACAATATACGGACCACAAGATATGCTTGATGAAATCGTCGGAGTCGAAGCGGAAATTAATTTAGAAGATATCGATCAATCTGGTAGTTTTAATGTATCACTATCACTACCAAGTAATATACAAAAAACTGAACCAGCGAACATAAAAGCTGAAGTCAAAATAAGTAAGAAATAGGAGTTAATTATGGGTAAATATTTTGGAACAGACGGTGTTAGAGGAGTAGCAAACGCGTTTTTAACACCAGAACTCGCATTTAAACTTGGACGTGTTGGAGGCAGTGTTTTACTTGAAAATAGTAAAGAAGAAAGACCGCGCGTTCTGATCGGAAGAGATACACGTATTTCTGGAGAGATGTTAGAATCTGCACTCATTGCTGGATTATTATCAATCGGAGCAGAAGTCATTCGCCTTGGGGTTATTTCAACACCAGGTGTTGCATATTTAACAAAAGATATGGAAGCGGACCTCGGTGTGATGATTTCTGCATCACATAACCCAGTGGAGGATAACGGTATTAAGTTCTTCCAAAACGACGGATTTAAACTCGATGACGAGACAGAAGCAAAAATTGAAAGTATGTTAGAAGAAGATGCTGAATTGCCACGTCCGACAGGTGTCGATGTTGGATTTATAACAGACTTTTTCGAAGGTGGTCAAAAATATTTAAGTCATTTAAAAGCGACAATTGACGGAGATCTACTCGATCAACATATCGTCCTTGACGGTGCACATGGTGCGACGTATTCACTTGCTCCGTACTTATTCGGTGACTTAGAAGCGGACGTTGATACGATTGGCTGTAATCCAGATGGTACAAACATTAACGCTGGATTCGGTTCAACACATCCAGAGAAATTACAAGAAAAAGTCGTCGAACTCGGTGCTGACTTTGGTCTTGCGTTCGATGGAGATGGCGATCGTATCATTGCGGTTGACGAAAAAGGACAGCTCGTCGACGGAGATAAAATCATGTACATCTTAGCAAAGGACTTAAAAGAAAATGGTCTTTTAAATGACGACATGGTCGTAAGTACAGTAATGAGTAACTTAGGGTTTTATCAAGCACTTGAAAAGTTAAAAATTAAAAGCGACAAAACAAAAGTTGGAGATCGTTACGTCGTTGAAGAAATGAAAACACACAACTATAACTTAGGTGGAGAGCAATCTGGTCATATTATTATGCTCGACCATAATACAACAGGTGACGGTTTATTAACAGGTGTACAACTCGCACACATCATTAAGAAAAGTGGTAAGACACTAAGTGAATTACATGGTGAAATGGTGAAATTCCCACAAGAACTCGTGAACGTAAAAGTCGAGGACAAATATCACGTAACTGATAACGAAAAAGTAAAATCAGTCATACAATCTGTCGAAGAAGAAATGGCGGGTAATGGACGAATTTTAGTTCGTGCATCCGGAACAGAGCCACTTGTACGTGTAATGGTAGAAGCAGAAACAGAAGAACAAGCGAAATCTTATGCAGAAAAAATTGCTCAAATAGTCGAAGAAGAAATGGGATTATAAAAATTTCATTCATATAAAACGCACATCAACTCGATGTGCGTTTTTTTATTTCGGATTTTAAAATAATTTTTATAAATCATATTGCATTTATTTAACTAAAGCGTTAACATAACTGTAAATATCAAATTTTCAGAATTTGATATTAAAATTTTTAGGAGGTTTGTATATGGTAGAGCAACTTAGACGTTTGTTTTTACTGTTCTCAATCGTTCTAATTGTTTTAACCTCGTTCTCGCCACTCGCTAATGCGGCTGAAAATGATTTTGATTTAGACAGCACGCTTAGAGTAGAAGGTTTAAAGCACGATGTTAAACTAACAAAAGAACAACTTGAACAACAGCGAGCAATTGCTGAACAATTAGAACTTATCAATGGTCCAGCAACAATCTCTGAAAACTTAGAAGGAGAGACAGGGCAAGTAGATGTAATTGTCCACTATCGTACGCCGTCTGTAGGGTTAGCAAAAGGTATCGCTAATGCGAAAGGCAAAAACTTTACAGCAGCAGACGAAAAGAAGGTTAAAAACGAAATCGCAAAAGAACGATTACGTGTTCAAAAAGAAAGAAAGTTTAAGAAGATAAAAGTTAAGGAGAAGAAGAAATACGACGTAGTCTTAAATGCTGAGGCATTAACAGTTGATGCAAAAGACTTAGACAAGCTGATTGAGCTTAAAGATGTTGCATTTGTTGAAAAAGATACTGTTGTAACTTTAGATCCTGAAATTACGAAAATACATACTCCAGAATCAGCTGAGGTAGCAAAAGGTGAGGATGATGTTTCATCTAACCTAATACCTGCTTTAAAACACCTTGAAATCGAAAAGGTTTGGGAAATTGGTGAAAAAGGTAACGGCGTTAAAGTCGGAGTACTCGACACTGGAATTGACTACAACCACCCAGACTTAAAAGATGTTTATAAAGGTGGACGTAACTACGTAGAAGGTAATGAATACAAATCACCACGTGCAGCAGATGATCCGTATGAAACTAATCCGGCAGAGCGTCCAGACAATGTTCCAGAAGAAAGAAACGGAAGTGAGTACTGGACAACTCACGGTACACACGTAGCGGGGACAATTGCAGCACAAGGTAACAACGAATACGGTGTTGTTGGTGTTGCGCCGAACGTTCAATTATATGCATACCGCGTGCTTGGAGCATATGGTAGCGGGTATACGAACTGGATTGTAAGTGGTATTGAAGACGCAGTTAAAGACGGCATGGACGTTATTAACTTATCACTCGGTAACGGCTCACCAGAAGAAGCGCAAGCAAACTCATTTGCAGTTAACAACGCTATGTTACTTGGTACAGTTGCTGTATCAGCGACAGGTAACTCAGGACCTAACCGTTCTACAGTTGGTGGTCCAGCTTCAGGAGCGATTGGTATTGGTGTAGGTAACACGACACTACCAGAGTTAAAATACTACGCAAATGTTACGTTAGAATCTGGAGACTATAAAAAAGAGTTAAAAGACGTACTCTTTATGACATACACAATGAATGAAAATCCAGCAGACCAACTAAGTGATACTGAAGAAGTAGTTGCAGTACCAAATGTTGGTAAAGTAGAAGACTTTAAAGGACTGGATGTAAAAGATAAAGTTGCACTTATTCAACGTGGAGATATTCCATTTGTTGAAAAAGTTCAAAACGCTAAAGAACAAGGTGCAAAAGGGGTTATTATTTATAACTCTGAAAGTGGAAGCGGCGCACCTGGTCCAACAGGATTATTCTTAGGTAAATCATTCCACTACGTACCGACATTAGATGTTGGTTACACTGACGGTAAAGAGTTCAAAGAAGCTATCGACAAAAACAAAGAAGGTAAAGTGACGTTTAACTCATTTAAAGATGAAGTATCAGGTGGAGACGAAATGAACGATTCATCTTCTAGAGGTCCGTCGAAACCAAACTTTGACATTAAGCCGGATGTTTCAGCACCGGGTACAAACATCTTATCTACAGTACCAGTGTTTAAAGCATTCGACGAAAATATGGATTACACATATGCATTCGCAGAGTACACAGGTACTTCAATGGCAACTCCACATGTTGCAGGTATTGCAGCGTTAACCTTAGAGTTAAATCCTGATTACACGCCATTTGATGTGAAATCTGCACTTTCAAACACAGCGAAATTACTCGACACATCTACATTTGATGTATTCGATCAAGGTGCTGGACTTGTACAACCGTATGCAGCTTCAACAACTGACTCACTACTTAAAGTGAATCATGAAACAGAAATGGACGGAACAGTTCATGAACATACACGCGGTACTATGTCATTTGGAAAAATGCAAAGTGGAGAATCAAAAACTAAAGAATTATTCATCGAGAATAATAGTGGTTCATCTGTAAACTACAACATCGAAATTGAAATGTTATCAGATGTTGGAATTAACCTTAAAGCGAGCGAAACTTCAGTATCAACAGCAGACAATGCGTCTGTAGAATTTACGATTGATGCTCCTGAAGACACACCAGACGGAACAGAAGTCCAAGGTTACATTCACGTGAAGAGTGACCACGGTGATTACAGCGTTCCATTTGCAGCTCTAATCGGTGACGATGCAGGTGGCGAAAGCATTAAGAAAGTTGAATTACAAGACTTACACATTTCACCAAACGATGACGGTGTACAAGATGAAACTGTACTCGACCTTGAGTTTGGTCAACCACAAAGTTATGCGCTTGTTTCATACTTTAACTTACTCGACCCTAAATCTGGTCCAGATAACGATGGGTATGAAGGTACGATTGATTTCTTATTCTTACCAGAATTAAAAAATCAATTACCGATTACAGGTGATATGTACAATATCGTAGATGAAAAACGTGTACCTGGTAAAATTGATGACGGTGTATACACAGTAGATGTTCTATCAATTGATGGACAATCTCAATTAAATTCTGAATTCGATGGTCCATTATTCGTTAAACGTAAAGCGACTGAAATTACAGAAGCTAAAGTTGTCGATGGAAACTTAGATCTCACTGTAGACGATCTTTACATCAACGCATTACCAAAACTTAAAGAGCTTTATGGATTAGACTACGATCCGAACTTATTTGTTAAAGGTAAAGTGAAATTAAGCAACGGTGAAGAAGAGTTAACTGGTAACGGACAATTCACTAAAGAAGGTAAGTTCAACTTCGATCAGAAGTTCGATACTGCTTACCACTTAACAATCGACTTTGCGGACGCAGCTGGTAACAGTAAGACATATGAGTACACTGTAAACCCTGCTGAAAATGATGTAAAAGAAGGACATCACGAATTACCAAACGAACCAGCACCAGAACCAGATCCTGAGCCAGAACCAGGTGATGACGAAGGAGAGTTTGAAGGAGAAGTTGTTTCATTCGATCCAAACAACTATGACGGATTATTCGTAAATGGTAGAAGTGATGTTGTCGCTGATCTTTCTGAATACAACAGTGTAGCTGTTGAGTTAGATAGCAATGCACTAAACACACTTTCAAAACTTAAAAAGAACAAATCGTTAACATTTGATTTAGGTGGTTACGGCGTTAAGTTTAACGTAGATAACTTCAAAGAGTTAAATGATTATGACAACGTATATGTAGTTCTTGAAAGATTTGAATCAGATGGATTATCAGATCAACTTAAAGTAAAACTTATCGGTGAATCAAATGGTGCCGCAGAAGAAGTATCTCAGTTAAATTCAAACTTTGTCGTACTTCTAGAGTCACCAAAACAAAAAGTTAATGTGTTAAATGTTAACTCTGGTGAACAATTCAAAGATAATGGATTATTTAATAAAAAATCTGGACAACTTGAGTTGAAAACTAAAGAGTTTAGCGCATATGTAGTTGTAGAACAATAGTAAGAACGAGCGAAAGCTCGTTCTTCTATTCTTTAGAAGAGGAGGATTATATGAAGAAGCTAATACTTTCTTTTGTTTTATCAGCATGTGCGTGCTTTGTATTATCAAACGAAGCGCATGCGTTAATGTTACAGCCGAGTCAACCATTCTCTGAAGAAGAAGAGGAAAATGATTCTATAACGTATACATATGGAAAGTTTGTAGATGAACATTTTGTACAACCTGATACTGACGCTGCGGATTTTGCGTTACAACTAGCTGTAGGGAAACGATATGTATGGGGTGGGAACTCTAATACAGAAGTTGATTGTTCTGCGTTTACACAGCAGTTTTTAAGAGAATTTAAAGGGATTAACATCTCTAGAACAACATATGATCAAGTGAGAGAAGGTACACGAGTAGAAAACCCTGAACCAGGAGACTTAGTGTTCTTTAACGACTTTGCACACGTTGGTGTATATGTTGGAGATGGAATGATGGTCGACGCATTAAATCCAGACGAAGGTGTCGGACTACGTGCAGTATCATATGTCCATGGTAAAGTGGACGGGTATTATAGATACTAAAAAACACGTCACAATTGTGACGTGTTTTTATTATGCGCGTGGTCCGATCATTTCAGTTTTAGCAAAGTCACTATTACGCATTGCTTCAAGGCGTTCTTCGACTTCTTCTTGTGGAATGTTATGAACCGTAATATATCTGTTTCTAGGGTGCTCTGCACATTTCATTGAGCAAGCGCCTAAATGATTGTGTTGGTTTTCTTCGCTACATAAAATTTGTGCGTTACACTCTGGGTTCGCACAGTTGACGTAGCGTTCACATGGTGTGCCGTCATAATGATCTACACCGATAACTGTTGGGTCGACTTGGTTAATCGGTACTGTTAGGCGTTCATCAAATACGTACATTTGACCGTCCCATAGTTGACCTTTTGTATTTTCGTCTTTAGCGTAAGTTGCGATACCGCCGTGAAGTTGTCCGACGTTTTCTCCAATACCTTCACGTTTTAACCAGCCAGAGAATTTCTCACAACGAATTCCACCTGTACAATATGTTAAGACACGTTTACCTTCAAATAGGTCTTTGTTTTGTCTCACCCATTCCGGTGTATCTCTAAATGTTGAAACTTCAGGTTTAATAGCACCACGGAAGTGTCCAACGTCATATTCGTAGTCATTTCTTACGTCTAATACGACAGTGTTTTCATCTTGAATGGCTTCCATCCACTCTTCGGGTGATAAATAGTCACCCGTAATTTCGTGTGGGTTAATGTCATCTTCTAAACTTAAGTTCACGAGTTCAGGACGTGGGCGGCAATGCATTTTCTTAAATGCATGTGTATCTGCTTCGTCAATTTTAAAAGGCATTCCTTTAAATAGTGGGTGATTGTTCATGTACTCGATGTACTTTTCAGTCTGTTCGTAATCACCTGACACTGTGCCGTTAATCCCTTCATTCGCGACTAAAATACGACCTTTTAGACCGAGGTCTTTACAAAACTGAAGATGCTCATCAGCAAATTCTACTGGATCTTCAATCGTAACGTAGTGGTAATACAGTAATACTCGATATTTCATTTTGTTTTCTCCTATCATACATATAATTGCAAGTTATACTCGATAGATAATCATGCATTAAATATTATAGCAGAAACGGCCTGTTTTCGCATGATACTGTTCAAAAAAGTATAATATTTGGTAAAATAAAAGTACGACTATTTGAAATTAGGATGAGCTGTATGAATATAAAAATATATTTAGATATCGCATGTCCGTATTGCTATATCGCAAAAAAGAAATTTGAAGAAGCGTTAAAGGAATTTAACGAAGTCGATTTTGAAATCGAATATAAAAGCTTTGAACTCAACTATGAAGCACCAAAATATCCAGAGGAAACGTTGATTACGTCATTATCAGAAAGAACAGGTGTGTCTGAAGAAGAAATTCGCAGACAATACCGTATTTTAATCGAGTCTGCAAAAGCAGAAGGTATTGAATTGAATCTAGAAAACGTTGTGCCATCAAATACACGTGATGCGCATCGTTTATTAAAGTTTGCTATTCAAGAAGGAAAAGGTAGTGAAACGTTAGATGAATTATACTATCGTAACTTTAAGTTGAACGAAAACGTTGCTGATAAAGATGCGCTTTTATCAGTTGCTGAAGCGGTAGAACTCGATACAGCACGCGCAAAAGAAGTGATTGAAGATGAATCAGAATTCGCGGAACTTGTACTCGAAGACTTTAATTACGGGAAAATTCTCGGCGTTCAAAGTGTGCCACACTTTATTTTTAACGAGCGCTTTAAAATGAACGGAGCAGCTGAAGTAGATTTATATATTTATGCAATTGAAAAAACATTAGATGATATAAAAAAGGGCGATTTATAATTTAAATCGCCCTTTTTTATGTTTGTTTTCGTTAAAACACAAACATTCGCTTTTAAAAAATAAAAAACGTTCGTATTTTCGGTTTTTTGTCGATGTTTTATGTGGTATATTATTAATGAATTCTTAAAAAACGGAGTGAGTATTTTGGTAGTTAGTATCGTAATGGGTAGTTCTTCTGATTGGCCAACGATGAAAAAAGCAAAAGACATGCTCGACTATTTCGGGATTGAAACAAATGTCGAAGTCGTAAGTGCGCATCGTACGCCTAAAAATATGTATGAATTTGCTGAAAATGCAAAAGAAAAAGGGACGAAAGTAATCATCGCAGGAGCTGGCGGAGCAGCACACTTGCCAGGGATGATCGCTTCGATGACGAACGTACCAGTCGTTGGCGTACCGATTCAAACGAAAGCGTTAAGCGGTGTCGATTCGTTATATTCTATCGTTCAAATGCCAGGTGGTGTACCAGTGGCTACGATGGCAATTGGTGAAGCTGGAGCGACGAATGCTGGAATTTATGCGGCGAAAATGATCGCGATAGAAGACGAATCAGTCTATGACAAATTAGAAGCATACACAAAATCATTAGAAAAAAAAGTGGAGGATATGCAAAATGACCTCAAGTAAGACGATATTACCAATGAAAACAATCGGGATTATCGGTGGTGGACAGCTCGGTAAAATGCTCGCACAAAGTGCCCTTCGAATGGGTTATAAAGTTGCGATTTTAGATCCATCTGAAGATGCCCCTGCTCGTGCGACGTGTCACGAATTTATTCATTCGGACTTTAGTGATGAAAGTGCGCTTAAACAACTTGCAGAAATGTCAGATGTTCTAACGTATGAATTTGAAAACATCGATGCACATTTACTGAGAGATTTAGTCGAACATCACTATGTTCCTCAAGGTGCAGAGACAGTACTCACCCTTCAAGACAGAGAAACTGAAAAAGCAGCAATTCAAAAATCAGGAGCGACAGTCGTACCGTATCAAACGACGAATACAAAAGAAGAATTGCAGCAGTTTATCGAAAAACATGATTACCCTGTGATCGTAAAAACTGCAACAGGTGGTTATGATGGTAAAGGGCAATATTTAATTGAGTCAGAAAAAGATATTAAAGACGTGCCATTTGGAGACGTTGAACTCGTTACAGAAAAATATATCGACCTAGAACGAGAAGTGTCGTTAACAGTAGCAAGAAGCGCAAGTAGTGAAACAGTCGTCTTCCCACTTCAAGAAAACTTACATCGCAATCAAATTCTGTATCGTACGATTGCACCGTCAAGAATTGACGTATTTGAAGAAGCGAAACGACAAGTCGAACTCATCATGGAAGAGTTACTATTCGTCGGAGTCTTCACAGTAGAATTTTTCGTCGACAAAGACAACAACGTCTACGTCAATGAAATCGCACCAAGACCTCACAACTCAGCACATTATACGATTGAAGCGTGTAACATCAGTCAGTTTGACGCACATATATTAGCGGTATGTGATTTACCATTACCAGAAGTTTATCAGCATCAACCAGCGATTATGATGAACTTACTCGGACAAGATTTAGATCGCTTAGAAGATGAATTATATAAACACTCAGACTGGAACGTTCACTTATATGGAAAATCAGACCGTAAACCTGAACGTAAAATGGGCCACGTCACAATACTCACAGATGAAATCGAAACGACATTAAACGATATTAAACAACATTTCTAAAATAAGAAATTAAAACGTTGGAGGAAAATAATGACAAAATTTAATGAACCTACTGCACAACAAATTGCCGATGAGAAACTATATACACAAATGGGATTACGTGAAGATGAGTACGACAAAGTCGTTGAGTTATTAGGAAGACAACCAAACTACACAGAAACTGGAATTTTTGCGTCTATGTGGAGTGAACATTGTAGTTACAAAACATCTAAAACATTTTTACGCCAATTCAACTCAAAAGGTGAACGCGTATTAATGGGACCTGGTGAAGGTGCAGGAGTTGTGGATATTGGCGACAATGAAGCGGTCGTATTTAAAGTAGAATCTCATAACTCTCCGTCAGCAGTTGCACCGTTCCATGGTGCTGCGACTGGTATTGGTGGGATTTTACGTGACATCGTATCAATCGGTTCAACACCAATTGCGCTCGTAAACTCTCTAAGATTTGGTGAGTTAGACAATGATAACAGTAAGTGGTTATTAAAAGAGGCAACAGACGGTTTACAATTTTATGGTAATACGATGGAAATTAGCGCTGTAACTGGAGAAGTAGAATTCGATGAACGTTTCCAAGGACGTCCGCTCGTTAACGCGATGGCAGTCGGTTTAATTAATCATGATGACATTCAAAAAGGGCTCGCACAAGGTGTCGGGAACAAAGTCGTTTATGCAGGTCTTGAAACAGGCAAAGACGGTATTTTAGGTGCGTCATTCTCAAGTGAAGAGTTAGGTGAGGACCGTAAAGTAGAAATTCCAGATACACAAGAAGGATATCCTGAAATCGGTAAACGTTTAATGCACGCAACACTTGAAGCAATCAAACACGATAAACTCGTCGGTATTCAAGATATGGGTGCAGCGGGGCTTACTTCATCTTCAGCAGAAATGGCAGCTAAAGGTGGATACGGTATTGAAATGCATTTAGATAAAGTACCTGTATCTGACGATACAATTTCACCATTTGAAATGATGTTATCTGAAACACAAGAGAGAATGCTTCTCGTCGTAGAAGACGGTTCAGAAGAAGAATTTCTTAAAATTTTCGAAAAACATGATTTACCAGCCGCTGTAATCGGTGAAGTTACTGAAGGTGAATCACTCGTTTTATATTACGAAGGTGAAAAGTACGCAGACCTTCCAACTGAACATTTAGAAAACGCACCAGAAGTTATCTTAGAAGGTAAAGAAAGAGAATTAGATGAAGCAAGAGTAGACTATAGTAACGAAGATTTAGTCGATGTCTTTAAACAACTCATTCACCATCCAACACTTGGAGATAAGTCATACATTTACAACAAATTCGATCGTAAAGAAGACACGCTACAAGGCTCTGGATTTGGTGCAGGAATTGTCCGTATTGGAGACAGCAATAAAGCGATTGCTGTAGCGATTGACGGTAAAGGACGTTACGTTGAAGCAGATCCATATAACGGAGGGAAAGAGACAGTATTACACGCGTTTAGAACGACACTTGCAACAGGTGCGTTACCAATTGCGATGACGGACGGTCTGAACTACGGTAACCCTGAAAATAAAGAAATGTATGAAATTATTAAACAGTCAACTAAAGGTATGGCTGAAGCATCAGTTGCTGTAAATACACCAGTAATTTCAGGAAACGTTTCGTTATATAACGAGACAAAAGACGGCCCAGTATTACCGACACCAATTATCGGTATGGTCGGTTTAATTGAAGACGTGACGTATTTAACTGAGCGATTTGTAAAAGAAGGCGACAGCATTTACGTCGTTGGAGAGTTAACACCTGAATTTAGTGGAAGCCAAATCGAAAAACTCGTCGACAACACAGTGCGTCATACAGAACGTACGGTTGATTTAGATAAAGAATACGCACGTGGTATGGAGTTAAGACAACTATTATTAGATGGTGATTTAGAAAAAATCGCACCGATCGGTCGTGGTGGTTTCATTATCAAACTTGCACAACTCCTATCGCACTATGACTTAGGGGCAGACGTTCAATTAGACGTTCGTGGTGATCTATTATTCAGTGAAACAGCAGGTACGTATATCGTAGTTGGTAAAAAAGGATTAAATATTAAAGACGCTGTAGAAATCGGTACAGTGACAGGTGAAAACTTTAAAGTGAAAGCAGAAGGCTTAGAATTAGACTTACCGATGTCAGAAGTAAAAGAACTATATGAAACAGCAATTACAAGTCGCTTAAATTAAGAATAACTGGAGGAGGAATTTAGCGTGTTTGGTATATGGGGTCATGAAAATGCATCAGAACTCACATATATCGCGCTCCATAGTTTACAACATCGAGGACAAAACGGTGCAGGTATCGTCGCATCAAATGAGGACTACTTATTTGGTGCGCGCGGTATGGGCCTTTTAAATGACGCGATATCTAAAGAACAGCTCGAGTCATTAAAGCCGTTTAAAAATGCGATTGGACACGTCCGTTATGCGACAAAAACTTCGTCTGAACTCGCAAACGTCCAACCGATATTACTAAAAAGTTATTCTGGTGACTTAGGTATATGTCATAACGGTAACTTAACGAACGCGATACAATTACGAAAAGCTTTAGAATCTGAAGGGTCAATCTTTCAAACGACGACAGACGTCGAAGTGATGGCGCATCTTTTAAAACGATCTAAAGCAAGAACTAATAAAGATAGAATTAAAAGTGCACTTAGACAAGTCAAAGGTGCTTTTGTATTTTTACTACTACAAGAAAATAGTTTAACGATTGCAATGGATAACCACGGTGTTCGTCCGTTAATGCTCGGACGAATTGACGATGCGTGGTGTGTCGCGAGTGAAACGTGTGCATTTACTGCAATCGGTGCGGAGTATGTCCGTGATATTGAACCAGGTGAATTTATAACGATTACTGACGACGGTATCGACTTTGATAAGTACTCTTATGTCGAGCGTCCAAATTTATGTTCGATGGAATATATTTATTTTGCGCGCGCAGACTCAGAGTTTCGTCATCAGTCCACATACCGTATTCGTAAAGCGCTCGGAGCTGCACTTGCGAAAGAGTTTAAACATGAAGCAGATCTCGTTATCGGGGTGCCCGATTCAAGTCTCGCTGCAGCGAGAGGTTTTTCATCAGAATCTGGTATTAAACAAGAGGCTGGACTACTTAAAAATCGATATGTCGGACGTACGTTTATTACACCAGGTCAAGAAGCTAGAGAACGTGCAGTACGTATGAAGTTATCTCCGGTGAGAGATATCGTTGAAGGGAAACGAGTCATCGTCATCGATGATTCAATAGTGAGAGGGACGACGAGTAAGTATATCGTTCGCGCACTGAGAAAAGCAGGCGCAACAGAAGTGCACATGGGTGTCTCGTCGCCGCCGTTAAAAGATCCGTGCTATTACGGTATCGACGTCTCAACTCATGCAGAGATTATCGCTTCAAGAAAGTCTGTTGAAGAAATTTGTGAAGAAATTGATGCAGATTCTCTCACGTATTTATCTGTCGAAAGTATGCATGACGTCTATAGACAATTCGGTTCTAGAGGTGAGTGTGACGCATGCTTTACAGGAGATTATCCGATTGAAGTTGTGGACGATTTATTACCACAAGAAAAAGAACAAAAATCTAAAGGAGTTTAATTATGTCTGAGCAATATAAACAAGCTGGCGTAGATATTGAAGCAGGGTATGAAGCGGTTAAACAAATGAAAGTGCACGTACAACAAACTATGCGTAAAGAAGTACTCGGAGGTCTTGGAGGCTTCGGTGCAGCGTTTGATTTATCGCAGTTAAATTTAAAAGAGCCAGTACTCGTATCGGGTACGGATGGTGTTGGTACGAAGTTACAACTTGCGATCGACTCAAATCGCCACGATACGATTGGAATTGACGCAGTTGCGATGTGCGTGAACGATATTTTAACGACAGGTGCAGAGCCACTGTACTTTTTAGACTACATTGCTGTAAATAAAGTAGTCCCTGAACAAGTTGCTGATCTCGTTAAAGGTGTCAGTGAAGGTTGTAAACAAGCAGGATGTGCGTTAATCGGTGGAGAAACTGCTGAAATGGGTGATATGTACGACGAAGGTGCGTATGATATCGCAGGATTTGCAGTCGGTGCGGTTGAGAAATCAGAATATGTTGATTTTGATAGCGTCAATGCTGGAGACGTCATTATCGGGTTACCCTCAAGTGGTATTCATTCAAATGGATATTCACTCGTTCGTAAAATCATTAAAGATAACAACGTTGACGTAAACGATACGTTAAACGGTACGCCTTTAATCGATTTACTACTCGAGCCAACTCGAATCTACGTCAAACAAATACTAAAACTCCAAGAAGACGTTAAAATTAAAGCGATGAGCCATATTACAGGTGGAGGTTTCTATGAAAACATTCCACGTGCGTTAAGAGAAGGGCTCGGTGCTGAAGTGGACGTGACAGACGTTAAAGTACCTGAGATTTTAGAGTGGTTAATCGACCAAGGAAACATTAACCGTGACGAGGCGTATAACGTCTTTAACATGGGCGTAGGTTTTATGATTGTCGTCGATGAAAACGATAAAGACAAAGCACTTGAAAACTTAAAAGCGTCAGGTGAAAGTCCAGTCGTTTTAGGTAAAGTAGTGAATGAAGAAGGACTTACAATCCATGGTTAATGTTGCAGTTTTCGCTTCAGGAAGCGGAAGTAACTTTGAAAATATCGCGACGAGCGACTTACCACTGTCTATAAAAGTATTAATTGTCGACAATAAAGACGCAAAAGCAATTGAACGCGCAAAACGTTTAAATGTACCGTATGAAATTGTCGAAAGAAGCGGTAAAACTAAAGAAGAGTTTGAAGCAGAAATATTAAATGTTTTAAAAGACAAAAATATCGAGTACATATTACTCGCAGGATTTATGAAAATTTTATCGGCAGAATTTATCGAACGATACGACCGTAAAATCATTAATATCCACCCGTCGTTATTACCGAGCTTTAAAGGTAAAAACGGCATATTAGATGCTTATAATTACGGTGTAAAAGTCAGTGGAGTTACGGTGCATTACGTCGACAGTGGTATCGATACTGGTGAAATTATCGATCAAGAACCAGTAGTTTTAAGAGATGACGATACGTTAGAAAGTTTTGAAGAGAAAATTCACGAAGCCGAATATAAGTTATATATTCGCGCGCTTAAAAAAGTGTTGGAGGTAAAAGAATGAGAGCGTTACTCAGTGTTTCAGATAAGACAGGAATTACTGAATTTGGACAGAAACTCGTAGATAACGGCTACGAATTATTTAGTACAGGAGGTACGCTTAAAGCGTTAGAAGACGCGAACGTCCCTGTAAAAAGTGTGTCAGAACTCACGCACTTCCCTGAAATTATGGATGGCCGAGTGAAGACATTACATCCAGCAGTACATGGTGGTTTACTTGCTGATCGTAGTAAACAGTCTCATTTAGACGAGTTAAAAGAGCAAGATATTGATTTAATCGACATGGTTGTCGTTAACCTTTATCCGTTTGAAGAGACGGTAAAAGATGAAAACGTAACGATTGAAGATGCGATTGAAAATATCGATATCGGTGGTCCGACGATGTTACGTGCAGCGGCTAAAAACTATAAACACGTACTCGCAGTAGTAAACCCAGCTGATTACGATGCGGTCATTAGCCGAATTCAAACCGATGACTTAACAGAAGATTTTAGAAGAGAGCTAATGGTTAAAGTATTTAAACATACGACAAATTATGACCAAGCAATCACGAACTTCTTTAGTCAAGCTGAAAAAACACTTCGTTATGGTGAGAACCCGCACCAAAAAGCACGTTATATTCGTACGACAAGTGCACCGAACACGATTTTAAATGCAAAGATTTTAAACGGAAAAGAGCTATCATACAACAACTTCCGTGACGCAGATAGTGCGTATTTACTCGCGCGTAAATTTAACGGTCCTGTAGCAGTTGCTGTTAAACATATGAACCCGTGTGGTGTCGGCGTTGGCGATACGATTTACGACGCGTTTCAAAATGCTTATGACGCAGATCCACAGTCAATATTCGGTGGAATCGTTGCGTTAAACAAAGAAGTCGATTTAGAAACAGCAGAAGCATTAAGCAAAATCTTTTTAGAAGTGATAATTGCACCTAAGTACACTGCAGCGGCATTAGAAAAACTTCAAGAGAAAAAGAACTTACGTGTATTAGAAATTGACTTCACTGAACAAACAGGCGATGAAGAAATCGTTAGCGTATCAGGTGGGTATTTAATCCAAGATAGAGATAACGCTCCGTTAAATATGGATGACGTAACAGTCGTAACGAAAAAAGAACCGACAGACAGTGAATACCGTGCACTTGCTCTCGCGTTAGAAGTTGTTAAGCACGTAAAATCAAACGCGATTGTACTTGCTGATGAACATCGTACAGTCGGTATCGGTGCAGGTCAAATGAACCGTGTCGGTGCGTTAAAAATTGCGATTGAACGTGCAACAAAAGAGTTAGATGGTACGGTCGTTATGGCAAGTGATGGGTTCTTCCCAATGCCAGACTCTGTACAAGTCGCACACGAAGCAGGCATCAACGCAATTATTCAACCAGGTGGATCTAAGCGTGACCAAGATTCGATTGATTACTGTGACGCACATGATATGACGATGGTCACAACTGGTATGAGACACTTTAAACATTAGGAGAGAATAATATATGAATACTTTAGTTATTGGAAGTGGCGGACGAGAGCACGCGATTGTGCGTGCATTGAATCGTTCAGATAGAGTAAATGAAGTATTTGCGTTACCTGGGAATGACGGAATGACGGAAGCGACGCTTGTCGAAGGTATCCCAGTTTCTGAATTCGACCAAATTGGTGAGTTTTGTAAAGAGAAAAATATTGAATGGGTCGTTGTTGGTCCAGAAGATCCATTATCTGAAGGCATTGTAGACAGACTCGAAGACAAATTTAACTTAAAAGTATTTGGTCCTAGAAAACTAGAGGCACAAATGGAGTCGTCTAAATCATTTACAAAACACTTAATGAAAAAATACAGCGTCCCAACAGCAAGTTACGAAGTGTTCACAGATAAGTCGAAAGCAACTGCGTACTTAGAAAATGGAGATTTTCCAATCGTCATTAAAAAAGACGGACTTGCAGCAGGTAAAGGGGTTATCATCGCTCAAGATTTAAGCGAAGCACAGAAGGCGCTCGATGAACTGATGGAAACTGACGGCGAAGTCGTCATCGAGGAATTTTTAGACGGTGACGAATTTAGTTTAATGGTCCTCGTAAATGGTGATGCGTTCACGCCATTTAACATTATCGCACAAGACCATAAACGTGCATTTGATAACGATGAAGGACCAAATACTGGTGGAATGGGTGCATATGCGCCTGTAGATTATATTTCTCAAAATATAATCGATGAAGCGGTAGATAAAATTGTACGTCCGACGGTAAACGCGATGGTTGAGGAAGGGTTAAATTATTTCGGGGTTCTTTATCTCGGTGCTATTATTACAAAAGACGGTGTTAAAACAATCGAGTATAACGCAAGATTCGGTGACCCAGAAGCACAGATTCTTCTCGATTTATTAGAAACAGATTTTGTAGAACTGTTAGAAAGTATGTACAATAAACAACCCCTTCAATTATCGTTTAAAGATGAGTATGCGGTTGGCGTCATACTCGCTTCAGAAGGATATCCAGGTGATTATGAGAAAGCAAAAGAGATCATAATCGAAAAAGGTACGATGGCTGATATTTACGTCAGTGCATTAAAGCATTTAGACGGTGACACATATGAGTCAAATGGTGGCCGTGTATTACTTGCGATTGGACGCGGAGGTACAATCGACGAAGCAAAAGAAAATGCGTACGACACATTATCTAAAGTGAAATACGAATCATCAGATTTCTTTTATAGAAAAGATATCGCATATAAAGCATAAAAATATCCTCTTAAGTTTATTACTTAAGAGGATATTACTATGTAATCAATAATAATTACTTCTGATGTGCTCTTACATTTTTATCAGTAAAACCTTTGAAATGGTAAAACGCGCCGTAAATTAAAGCGAACGGTAAGACGAATAAGATAAGGAAGAAAATACTTCCAACAAACTGTCTAAAACCAAATTCGTTAAAGAATTCTCCGCTTGTCGCGTCAAGTAATGGTGGTAGGAATGCGAAGTAGTAAATCGCTCCCAAAACAATAAAAGCAAAAATGTAAAAAATAAAATTCTTAATGTGGTACGGTTTTGTGTCTTTATCGTACTTAAACATTTAGGCACCGCCTTTTTTAAAATTGTCTTCAAACTTGATATATATATCTGTATAATATCATGTATAAGAAATATTTTAAAGCACTGATTTTAATAAGGAAGATGAAAATGGGGATAAGAAAAGGTAAAAATTCTGATATTGACGACATAATGTCAATAAAAAATGCCGTTGTTATACTGATGAAAGAAAGCGGAAACAACCAGTGGAGCGAAAGTTATCCAGCACGTGACACGCTTTTAAATGACATAGAGAACGAAAACTTATATATTTATGAAGAAGATGGGGAAGTACTCGGATTTATAGTTGCAGATAATCATCATGCGTATGAGTACGACGATATCCCATGGGAACTGGCGAGATTAGATAGTATTGCTTTTCATAGAGCAGCAGTCGACCCAAGAGCACAAGGGCAAGGTATCGCATCGAAACTATTTGACGAAGTTGAAACGCACTTTAAAAATGAAGGGTATCTCGGTGTCCATACGGACACCAATCTAAATAACCTACCGATGCAAAAACTATTCGAAAAGCGCGGATACGAGTACAAAGGTAAACTAAACCTTCATAACAATTTAAATGAATGGTATGTTGCATACGAAAAGGTGTTTTAGAAATTAAAATAAGACTAGGAGGATAAAAAATGAAATTACTCCTTAAGTTATTTTCAGGAATCATTGCCGGAATTATTGTTGGTTCAATTTATTACTTCTCGGCAGATGGCACAACGTTCCACAGCATTATGGAAATCGTCACACGACTATTCATCACAATGCAAAGCATACTCGGATCGTTTATATTCTTTTTAATTCCGTTAATTATATTTTTCTTTATTGCTGACGGGGTTTCTTCTATTGGACGAGGTGCCGGAAAAGTTGTCGGTGCAACGATAGGAGTTGCATACATCTCTACAATTGGTGCAGGACTTTTAGCATTTGTCGTTGCTAAATTCTTAATGCCAATCGTTACTAAAGGCGGACAAATTCAAGAGGAAGGAACAGAGCTCGGTCCACTGTTAGAGTTCGACATCCCAGCACCACTTGATATTTTAACGGCGCTAGTACTTGCGTTTTCAGTTGGTATCGTCATTAACATCATCAAAGCTGAGACGATGAAACAATGGATACATGACGGTAAACAGGTCGTTGAGTTTTTAATCGAAAAAGTAGTCATTACAATTTTACCGTTCTACATCGCAGGTGTATTTGCTGGAATGGCATCTACAGGTACAGTGTTTAAGACACTTTCTGTATTTGGAGTCGTATTACTCATCGCGATTGCACTCCACTGGATATGGATTACAATTCAGTATACAATCGCAGGTTCATTACTTGGTAAAAATCCATTTAAGATGATTAAAACAATGCTCCCAGCATACGTAACAGCACTCGGTACAATGAGTAGTGCAGCGACAATTTCAGTCACACTACCAAAAGCAAAAGAGATGGGAGTACGAGACAAAATCGCAGATTTTGTTATCCCACTCGGAGCGAACATTCACTTATCAGGTTCAGCAATTACAATTACATCATGTTCTATTGCTGTAATGAGTGTATTACCTGAATATAATACACCTGGAATGTTAAAAATGATCGGGTTCGTATTACTCATTGGTGTCGTGATGGTAGCAGCACCTGGTGTGCCAGGAGGCGCAGTAATGGCGGCAAGTGGAATACTCGTATCACATTTAGGCTTCAACGAAGCGGCAGTCGCGTTAATGATTGCATTATATATGGCACAAGATAGCTTTGGAACTGCAGCAAACATCACAGGTGATGGTGCTATTGCAGGTATCATCGATGCATATGACCAAAGTTTAAGTAAAAAATAACGTTCGACGCTCCTGATAAAGTCAGGAGCGTTTTTTGTTCAACCCCACATCATGACTTTATGCATCTCTTTTAATATAATAGAGCTATTACATAAATGTAGGGAAGGTTTAGTTTGAGAAAGTTAATATATGTCATTATTATCATATGTTTTTTAGATTTATTTGTTCAATTCCCGATCGTTACGCCGTACGCGCTTGAACTTGGTGCAAGTGAGTTTATGGCGAGTGTCGTCGTTGCAGCGTATTCTGTAACGAATGTTCTCGGTAACGTTCTCGGTGGATATTTTTCTGATAGATTTGGTAGGAAGAGAACACTTCTTCTTGGAATGATTCTACAAGTACTAATTATTAGCTCATATATATCGACGCCAACGATTGGTGTGTTAATTGGTATTCGCGTCGTGCACGGATTTACGAGCGGTATGATTACGCCGGCTGCGTTTAGTTTAGTTCAAGATATTTCTAGACGTGAAGCGATCGGTAAAGCGATGGCGCTAACTGGTGTTTCGATTGGACTCGCTGCGATTTTCGGTCCTGCAGCAGGAGGTATCCTCTCTAGCAAGTATGGATACGCGAATACGTACTTAATACTTGCACTTGTGTATGTGGTTGGGCTTTTACTTACGATTGTTGCGGTTAAAGAAAGTACAACTGTACAGTCGAGAAGAGAATATAATGAGACGAAATGGACGACGTTAATTACGAGACGTCCGTTAGTCATTGCATACATTTCGTCTTTAGCGTTAATGACGTCAATGGGTGCTTTATCTTTTGCATTACCGATTAAAACGATGTCGCTCGGATTAGATGATCGAGTGACAGGGATGCTTTTAAGTGTGTTTGGAATTACAGCTGTAATCGTATTTGGATCTCCGTTAAATAATATGTTTAACCGAGTCGCTGTAAACAGATTAATAAAAATCGGTCTCGTCATTATTTCGCTTGCGATGATTCTCATTCACTTTGGACAAGGTATGAGCATGTTGTACGCAGCACTCGGTATATACGGAATAGGATATGCGCTCGTATTCCCATCGATGAATAAATTAATCGGCCAATTTACGACGATGAGTGAACGTGGGAAAGCGAACGGTATATTTTATGCGTTCTTCTCTGTTGGTTCGGTCGTCGGTTCTACACTTGCAGGGTACTTTACTGAACAGTTTACGATTCCATTTTTCAGCATGGCAATCGTATTAATCGTGTTGTTAGTAGTATTTGCAGTACTCGATAGAGGTATAAACTTTAAAGAGGTGTAACGCATGAAAAAGATATTACTTATTGGTGTATACGGAGAAATCGGTAGAAATCTGTATGACACTTTAAAAGATACAAATGAACTGTATGCGTTTATGAACAAAGAGGATACAGAAACGTTAGATAAAATTCACCCAATTTATTCAAATCCATATAAATTAGAACATATGGTTGAAGTGGTTAAAGGAATGGATTTAATTATATTTTTTGAAGATCCGATTATGAGGTTTAGCAAAATCACACAAGGGCGTTTCGATACATTCTTTGAACTCATTGCAGATAACGTCGGCCGTGCAGCCGAATATAATGGTGTGAAAGACATTATCTATATTTCAGAAGAAATAGTGCATGAAGACGTGAAGCGTACGTTGACATCGTATGACGTTAACGTGATAACGACTGATACGAGAGTGAAGCGCCTCGGTAAAAGTTTAAAATATAATAACTCTCATAACAAAACGATGCGAAGTGCACAGCGCGCTGAAATACCAAGAGGTTGGACGCTTGAAGGAGTTATGAAATATTACTTTAAATGGCTCGACGAAATTATTTTCGGTATGTTTAAAATTGAGTCTGTTGGCGATGAAATCCACATGACGATAGAAACATCTCGAACACCATTACTCACATTAAGGCGTAGAAAAAACACACCTGAAAGGCAAATCGTTTTTGACGTCGTCGGAGGACGTTTAGCTAAAAGAAGTGACAGTTGGTTAGAATTTAGAGAGTTAAAACACGAAAAATCATTCATTATGGCATTACATGATTTTGATCCTGCATTACCATGGCCAATATATGCAATCACTCAAGCACCGCTTCACGGTTTAGTGAGCCGTATATATCAAATGGAAATGATTATCAACGATACGATTATTGAAGAAAATATTAAAAATAATCCAGAATAATAGAAGTGGATTACCACTTCTATTTTTTATTTTAAAAATATCTGTATTAATTTGAGTAATACAGTTGTAATTTTTTAAAACTAACTGTATCATATTAATTGAGACAGTTAGATGGAGGTGCAATATGTTCGATTTAAGATTTTCAAAAGATACCCCAATATATGAACAGTTGATTGATCATATAAAAGAAATGATTATTAAACAAGTATTATTACCAGATGAAAAGATGCCATCAGTAAGGGCGCTTGCGGGTCAACTGACAATCAGTCCGAATACGATTCAAAAAGCTTATGGTGAACTTGAGCAACAAGGATACATTTACTCGATTCCAGGAAAAGGAAGTTACGTACAAGAAATGGCCGATGACACTCAAAATAACCAATACATTAAAGAACTGTATGGAAGTTTCAATCGTGTGGTACTCGAGCTATTACATATGAATGAAACTAAAGAAGATATCAAACGTGCTGTCGACCGTTGCGAAGTATAAATATAGGAGGTTAAGTAAATGAACATAAATACACACAAGCTCAGCAAAAGTTTTATCGATGAACTTGCAGTAAATAAAGTTGACTTAAACGTCAAAAGTGGAACGATTCACGGGCTTATCGGTTCTAACGGAGCAGGTAAAACGACGCTTTTAAAAATATTAGCAGGTATTTATAAAGCAGATGAAGGTGAAGCACTATTCGATGACGCACCTGTTTTTGAAAACATAGACGTGAAAAACCGTGTAATTTTTATAGGAGATATGCCGTTTTTCTTTAGTGGGTTTTCGTTAATGCAAATGGCAAATCATTATAAGACGATTTATAGTAACTGGAGTGACGAGCGTTTTGAAAAGCTGTATAGTTACTTTAAGTTAAATCCGAAAAAACCATTAAATGAAATGTCTAAAGGGATGAGACGTCAAGCGTCATTTATACTCGCGTTTTCATCTAAACCAGACGTACTATTACTCGACGAACCATTTGACGGGTTAGACCCAATCGTTCGAAGACAAATTAAGAATATCATTTTACAGGACGTTGAAAGTTACGGCTTAACAGTATTCTTATCGAGCCATAACTTACTCGAAATGGAAAATATATGTGATGCGATATCTATTATGCACGACGGAAAAGTACTGTACACAAACAGTATTCACGATATGAAAGATACGCATTGTAAACTACAAATCGCGTTTAAAGAGTTACCAGACGAATCGTTCTACAAAAAGTTAAACGTCGTCCAACACTCGATTCAAGGACGTGTAATTACAGCAATTATTAAAGGCGACATTAAAAATGTCGAAGTAAATATTTCAAAATACGAACCACTCATGTACGATATTTTACCAATTACGTTAGATGAGATGTTCGCTTATGAAATGGGGGAGACAGGATATGCAATCGAAAACATCGTTGTTGAATAAAGTACTCGTTAAAAACTTTACGAGTTCAGTGATGTGGTTAACGGTCGGATATTTCTTATTATCATTACTATCATTACCGTTACCAATATATATATCATCACTGAATATGGGTGCTGAAGATTATGGAATGGCTTTTGGGAATGATAATGCATTATTCATTTATGGGCATATTCATTTAGTTATTTCTATTATTTTCAGTGCGACTTTAGCGATCGTAATTTATAACTATAAAAACAAAGCGGACACGAATGATTTTATCCACAGTCTTCCAATTAAGAGACTCGCGATTTTTAATAGTGGATTTTTTGTTGGTGTCGTCTCGATTTTAGTGCCGACACTACTTACAGCATTCGTCATCATGATTGAAAAATCATTTATCAGTATATCAATTTCAATGAAGCATATCGCTGTTTGGCTATTATTTATACTGATTGCTCAAGTAATGGTATTTATTATCAGTGTGTTTGCTGGGATGTTCGTAAACTCAATCACACTGCATATCGAAATGATACTCATCATGATGTTTGTACCTTATGTATTATGGTTTGCGATTGTATTTAATGCAGCGACATTTTTTGACGGTATTATGCTATACACTGCTGGTGGATTTAGAACGCTACTTGAACCGATGGAAAACACAAGTATAGTCATATACTTATTTAAAGCATTTGGCGAAGGCGGATTTGGTGGAAGTTCGTTCATCGTTTGGTTAATCGTAATTATCGGATTACTCGTCGGTAGTGCTTATCTATATAAAATTAGACGTAACGAGCGTGTGAACCAACCGTTTAACTATCAATTTATGTACTACGTACTCGTCGTATTACTATCGATTCTCGGAATGTTACTATTAAGTGGTGTATTATCAGTACTCTTACCAGATTACAGAACGTTATCGATCTTAATCATTACGTTTAGTGCAGTCGTCACATACGTATTTGTACTTATGTTTACTCAAGACACAGTGCGCATCAAATTCAGATTAAAAGAAGCGATGATTACACTAATCAGTGTTGTATTATTCCTAGTTGGATTCTTCGTTTACTGGGATCGTTATACGAGTTATATACCGAATGAATCAGACATTAAAGGTGTAAACTATAACGATGGAAATGGCATTCACAATGTCAACGTTGAAGACTCAGACAAATTTAACGAAAACTATACGTTCGACATCGAAGCAGATAAAATTAAAGAAGTGCGTGATCTGCATAGTGAAATTGTACGCACGGATTCAGGTAGAAATAATGAAGAAATCGCACCAACTGTTACAATTTCGTACTTACTAAAAAATGGTAAAGTAGTGTCACGACAATTCGGAGAAATTAGTGCATCAAGCGACGTCGGAAAGCGTATTATCAATTCAGATATACCATCCTTTAGTAAAGACAAAGACTTTTTATATCAAGTAAAAAGTGAGAAGTTTGAATCAATATCAACAATGACAATTGGTAGTACGATGTTTGATCCAGAACAGATATCATTAAAAGATTTCAATGTATTAGCTAAAGGTTACCAAAATGAGATGAACAACATCGACACAGAATCTGACATTTTTGCTGAAACGGGAACTATTAATATAGATGTGAACACGAATTACAAGGTATTTAGTGCGTATTCTGGTCTGACATCACTATACAACAAAGCACTTCAGTCATTTATGAAAGAACACGACTATGAGTTTAATAATTACAGCGGAAGTATGCTATATAAAGTCGATTTAAGTAAAGTAGATGATGTGAAGCAACTATTTAATGATATTAAAACGAAATCGTACAGTGAAGTATCTAAAAAATACGATTTTGTCGAAGTGGCTGAAGCAGACAAAGAAGAAGAATTTAATAAACTAAACGAGATGAACTTTGATATGTCAGGAGATACACTCTACATTATCGGAGATCACTACAACGACGGAGATTCACTAATGTATGTTGAATTATCAGTAGTTGTAAAGTAAAAGTTTAAGACTGTAGACATTGTCTACAGTCTTTTTTAGTTTTTCATCCGTAAAATTTCGTGATGGGATAGGTTGTTTCGTGTGTTAATTTTACGCAAATTGCATTTGCGTAAACGAGCTGTTGATTAGTTTGACGATTAGCGAGTTTGTGTTAACGAATCATCACCTCTTTTTACGTAAAAGCATTTTGTATTAAAAGATGAAAAACAATTTAACACAAAAACGATTTACGTAAAAATGAATTAATTTCGTTGACGCAAATTGCAGCACACCATTGTTTCAACTAAAATATTCGTAAAAAACATAGCTATAGAGCAGAAAGGTTCTCCTTTTTAATGTATTAAGTTATACTTTAACGATATAAATTTTGTATACTTATAGAAGGAGATGAGGCGATGAAGACAAAGTATTTAAATAAAAAAGACTGGCGCCGAATTAGACATTCCGACTATAAAGAAGTATTAACAACATATGAAGGTAAAAAGGTTCTCATCGGATGCTATTATATTCATTCAGTGTATCATCCACTGACTGTGACGATTGTTGGTGAAAAGATTAAAGTTGCGGATGATAATTTTAAATGGATTACGATGATGGGTGAAGGCGATCACTATAGTCTTACAGTAATGTTCGATGAGAATGATGAAGCGGTTCAATATTATTTTGATATAAATAAGTCAAACACGTTAGAACTCGGTCGAGCAAGAAGAGAAGATCTATATTTAGATGTTCTAGCTCTACCAGATGGCCGAAGCGAACTCGTCGATGAAGATGATATCATTCGTGCATTAAAATACGGCCAAGTCACACCAGAAGAGAGAGATTTTGCCTATAAAGTTGCATCATACGTCGAACGTTTAATAGAGTATCAGTTCGATGAGGTCGTTAAAAGAGGGCAGTTTATGTATGAAATGATGGAGAGAGAAAATGAGATTTGATGATTACGAACTGCTCGTTACACTCGATAAAGAAAAGACGTTACGCCAAGCAGCTGAAGCGTTATATATATCGCAACCTGCTGTGAGTCAGCGTTTAAAGACAATTGAGAACTACTGGGGAGTGCAGATTTTTATCCGCACAAAAAAGGAACTCATTAAGACGAGTGCTGGTGAGAAGATTATCGAGCATGCGAAACAAATTGTTGAAACAGAGCTTTTACTAAAAGAAAATATTCATATTAATAAACACAAAGTTGAAGGTAAATTAAAAATCGGAGTGGCGTCGTTACTTGGGTATATGATTATGCCGACGTTACTCGAGAAGTTTTTAAAACGATATCCGAACGTAGATATACAGCTTGAGATTGGATCGTCTTCAAAAATTATTGATAACGTCGATCGATATCATTTAGCGATTATACGTGGCAATAAAATATTAAATTTGGAAAATCGTTTGTTATTTACGGATGAGCACTATTTAGTTGCGCCAAAAAATAAGTCGCTTGAAAACGAACCACTCATTGAATTTCAAGCAGACCCTTGGTATATTAACCAGCTCAAACAATTTTTTGAAAAGAGTTTTAATAAACCGTATAAACCTCAACTCTATGTTGACCAAGTGACGACGTGCCGAGAATTATTACTTAAAGGGGTCGGGATGACAGTACTGCCAACGATTATTACGAAGACGATGGATCTATCGAAATTCCATACTGAAAAAGTAGAAATTGACCACGTACCATTGACGCGTTCGACGTATGTCGCGTACGATCATCAAATGGCAGAACTCCCGCAAGTAGAGAAATTTTTAAAATTATTAGATGAAGAATATAAGTAGGAATTCGTATGTTTAAAAAGTTATTTTCAATTGAAAACTATAAATTATTTTTAGTAAATATGATTTTATTCGGAATGGCAATCGCAATTACGGCGCCATTCCTTGTGCTTTTCATGACAGGAGAGCACGGTTTAACGATCACGCAGCACGGTATATTTATGGCTGCTGGAGCGATTGGGTCGTTTATCGTTAATACAATTGTTGGGCGATTTAGTGATAAGCTATCGTTTGATAGGAAGTATTTATTACTCGTTGCTATCGTTATGGAGATTATTACGTTTAGTCTATTTTTAATCGTCAAAGATACGATAATTTTAGTTGTTGGATACGTAATATTCTTCTCACTCGGTGCACCTGGGATTCCGCAGTTATATGCATCAGCACGTGAATCTGTAAATAAAGACAACGGAAATGATGCACGTTTAAAAATATTTGCAAATACTGTTTTACGTTCGATGTTTAGCTTCGGATTTTTATTTGGTCCATTAATCGGGTCGATTTTAATTGCGAGATACGATTTTACTGGGCTGTTTGTTGGAACGATGATTTTATTTGGGGTCGTCTTTATTACGACACTTTTTATTAAACCAGTAAAAACAGAGCGAGAACTGTCTATTCAAGAAATCAATGAGAAAAGAGCGCCGTCATTATTTAGCGCGCCCGTTCTAATCGTGCCGTTTATTGCGTTTATAATGTTACACGTCGGTCAGTGGGGGTATTTACTAAATATGCCTCTATACGTGACGGAAGTACTCGGTGAAGATAGAGGGAAAGTCGGAGTACTTGCATCGCTTTGTGCAGGATTAGAAGTGCCGTTTATGATTGGGATTGGCTGGATTGCGTCTCGATTTGAAACGAAACATTTACTCATGTTTGCTGGAGTTGTCGGAGGATTATTCTTCCTTTCGATTGGGCTATTCCAAAGTTTTACAGTTATACTTATTGGACAAGTGGTCCTTGCATTTTTCTTAGCAATTTTACTTGGGTTAGGAATTAGTTATTTCCAAGATTTACTCCCTGACTTTCCAGGATACGCATCGACATTATTTGCGAATGCAATGGTCGTTGGTCAGTTGCTCGGAAACTTAATCGGAGGATTTGTATCAGATATGTTTAGTGTGAATACTGCATTTTTAGTAAGCAGTGGTTTAATGTTTACGTCTGTCATATTGTTTATGTTTACGAAAACACAGTTTAGAGAAGGTGAGATTTAAGTGGAAGCATTACTTTGGCTTTTAGTTGTTTTATCGTTTGTCATTGGATATGTTGGACTTGTATATCCAGTCATTCCGTCTATATTTATGTATTGGCTCGGTGCTGCGATATACGCGTTCTTCATCGGTGATAATTTAGGAATTATGTTCTGGTTAATACTCGGAGTATTTACAGCACTTACGTTTGTCTCTGACATGGCGATCACAAAATATTACGTCGGCAAACTCGGAGGTACTAAACAAGGGGAATGGGCGGCGCTTATCGGTGTCGTATTAGGGATGTTTATATACCCACCTCTCGGTGTTATTTTTGTGCCCCTATTTTTAGTATTCTTTACAGAATTTGTCATTTATAAAGATGCATCGAAAGCATTAAAGGCAGCACTTGGTAGTTTAGCTGCATTTGTAACGACGATTGTTTTTAAAGCAGTCGTTTACACATTAATTATTTTATGGTTCGTATTAGACGTATTTGTATTTTAAAAAACGTCCCAAAATTGGGACGTTTTATCAATTGTCTTGTTGTTTTAACGCTCTAAATATTAATACTGAAAACATAGCAATTACAATTAAATACACTGCGCCTAATATAGAATCGACTAACGGTTCGTTACCGACAAAAAAGCGAAGTGAAAATATAATAATAGAATGTGCGATAAGTAGTATGATCAATGAACGAGTAACGTTTTTATTTTTAAAAAATACGACGAGCATTAAAATGATGAAAACAACAGTAACTCCGAGTTTAATCCATTCAAACATTCGTTCCACCTCTTAAGTTTAGTATCGCTTAAAATGATAGAATCTACAAGAGAATTTTCAACGTATATGTGAAGTGCTATACTATTATTATATATGTAGGTGATGATATGAAACGTGTTTTAATATTGTTAATATGCACGGTGTTTCTCAGTGCGTGTAGTGGACAATCTCAAAAAGAAAAAGACATCCAAGCACTCGAAGAAAGCATTACAAACTTAGAACGCCAAATTAACGAATTAAAAAGAGATAACGATGATTTAAAACAGAAGTTAAAAACGAAACAAGATGAACTCAGTCAAATCGAACAAGAAGATAATGAAAAAGATAAAGAAGATGAAGAAGAGGAGTAAAGAGTATGTACGAAAGTGATTTTGTCTTAATGGAAAACGAAACGATGTCTTTAGAAGCATTACGTCAAGAACTCAGCAACATCATTCAAAATAAGTGCGTATATAACGCTGAACAAACGAAGCGTAGCGTCTCACAACAACCAAAACCTGAAGATCGTTACGACACGTTCTACATCCGTTTTGATGTTGAAGGTTCTAATGATTTTGTTAGCGTCGTAGCTGATGTAAGTAAAGAGAAGCATTTAGTCGATTATGATCTAAATGAAAAAGGACTTACTGTAAAGTTAATTAACTATAATAAACGTGACCGACAATGACACATATCAAAACAAAGCGTTTATTATTAAGAGATTATACGTCGTCTGATATCGATTGTATTCGAAACATGATGCGTGATAGAGATGTCGTACAGTACTTTCCAAGTCCGTTATCTGACGTTGAAATAGAAACGCTTGTGAGAGATATGTCAGGAAGCATTCGCGACAGAGGATTTGGAGTGTTTGCGGTAGAAAGAAAAAGTATTAATGAAATGATAGGAATCGCGGGCATTCGTATTAAACAGTACGACGAACATCTAAATTTAGATGAAATCGAACATTTATTTCCGTGTGTTGAGTTATATTTATTACTTGACAAACGATACTGGAATCAAGGGCTCGCAACTGAAGCGGCTGAAGCGGTGATGAAGTTTGTACGTAAAAAAACAGACATTCAAGAAGTATATGCATTCACTTCCAAGCTCAATCTTCCGTGGTTAAATGTAATCGACAAAATCGGTATGGATCCTATATTTGAATATACGAACCCGTATTATGTAGAAGGGCATCGTAAAGCGGATAGTTTAATTTTTAAAATACACACATAAAAACGGACATCTTGAAATTAATCATGATGTCCGTTTTCTATATCTTCTCGACTACGTCCAGCAACTGGACGGAATTGTTTTAATTCGTCGAGTACGTTTTCGATTGAATCGAGTTTAATAATTAAATCTAAAAATCTGCGCTCTAAAAAGTCGTTTTCAATAAATGATTCAAATAAATCAAAAAGTGAATCATAATAACCATCTGTATTGACGAGTGCAATTGGCTTTTGAGCGTGTCCAATTTGTCCACCGACAAATACTTGGAAAAACTCTTCCATCGTGCCTGCGCCACCAGGTAAAATGATGATCGCATCCGCTTCGTCGATTAACATATCTTTACGTATGCTCATCGTGTCGACGATTTTCATGTTTTTAACGCGAGGGTGTGCCATTTCTTTATCGACTAATACTGTCGGGATAATGCCAGTCACGTCGCCTCCAGCGTCTAACGCACCGTTCGCAACAGCCCCCATTAAACCGAGGCCGCCTCCACCATAAATGAGTTCGACATTTTCGTTTGCGAGCGTTTCGCCGAGCGTGTATGCATCTTCTCTAAATTTATCGCTATTACCTAAACGTGCACCACAAAAAACAGAAACCTTACTAATTTCCATTAGTCGTTGTGTTTGTCTTTCCATTCGATAAATTGTTTTAGAGAATCAGATTTTTGATATTTCTCACCGTATCCTGTTTTTCTTCCGTGATTTTCGATGTGGCGCTCATTTTGACGGCGATGTTTACCAAATAGTGAGTCGTCTCTCTTTTCGGCTCTTTCAACTTTACGTTCTTTAGCTTCTTCACGAAGGTGTGCACTTCTTGGGTCGAGTAAATCTTTATGTTTTAAATGTAATGCACCTGGAGAATAATCATCTTCATACTCCGTTTGTTCAACGAATTGTTCATTGAGTTCTTTTACGTTTGTTGTGTCTGGTCTTTCAGTAGTCAATTTCTGATGTCCTTTCGATACGTTCATACGTGATTCTTTTTCATCGTGATTTAGAGTCTCTGTTGAAACGAGACTTTCCATACGTTTTTTACGATGTTTTTCTTTGTCAGCTTCAAACTGTGCCTCTAGTTTGTTAAGTTTACTTAACGATTTGTCGTGTGCTTTCATCTGTTTATTATACTCGCGCTTATCTTTTGAAGCGTGGTATTTTTCTGAAACGAAGTCACGCGTTTCGTTAAATCCTTTAACACCCGCTTCAGTGACAGTTTGTGTTTTATCTTTAGCTTTACTATATAAAATATTACTGTTTTTTGCGAGTTTTTGCACGTCTGGATGGTCTTTAATTTCATTTCTGTTTTTGAGTAATGGTACGAGTAAAACAGGTAAAATTGTCGCAGCCATTCTTAGCTTCTCTTTCATAAAAATAACCTCCGGTTAACGAATTACTTATTATTATAACGTACCCGTTAATCATTTACACGAAACGGCTGTGTTTATAAAAATAAATAATCGGCAATATGTAAGTAAACGAGGAGGCGTTAATTATGGCGTTAGATAAAGCTACACGCGTACAACATTTATTTATAGATTATCCAAATATCGGAGAGGTCATCCGTCCTTTATCACTTAAATTTGCTGTCGACGATACGGTAACAGTCGAAGATGTCGCGGTTAAAAATAATTTAGATGTAGAAGCTGTCGTGAACGATTTAAAAGACTTTGTAGAAGACGAGCATGTCACAAATTACGTCAATCATACGAAGCAAGATCTTACAAAAACAGTACACGACCGTTATATCGAAGATTTAAAAGATGAATTGCCCGTTTTACATGAATATGTTAAAAAAGTGTCGAAGAAAAAATTAAAAGACGAAAACGTGCATCACGCATACGATAAAGTCAAACAAGTTTTAAATGATTATAGTGAACTTCTCGAAGATACGGTACACCCGCTTGTCGTTTCAGATAAACATGCGGAAGTGTATAACGTAGAAGTTGAAAGTAAAGAAAAGGAAATCGTTAAAGGATTTGAGAAATTACGAGATGTCTCGAATGATTATAATAGTGAGCCACTCGATGCTGATGTAGAATTTGTCTATGATAGATTAGAACGTTTAGAGCAGGTCGCTGTAGAAATGATTGCACTTGAACAATTAATTCGCCGAAAATAATAATGACGCCACTTTTAAAAGTGGCGTCATTTTACTTTTTAAATGTTACCGTAAATGTCGTATATTCTCCTTCAACACTGTCTACAGTTATAGACGCATTATGAAGTTCGACGAGGTGTTTGACAATCGATAATCCTAGGCCAGTACCACCATCTGCTGTACTACGTGCAGAATCGACGCGGTAGAATCGTTCGAACAGTCGACTGAGGCTTTCTTCTGGAATTCCAGCCCCTGTGTCATGAACACTTAACTCTATAGAATCGTTCGTCTCTTCTATTTTTACTTCAACGGTGTCGCCTTCATGCGTGTAATTTGCAGCGTTTGAAAGTAAGTTTACGAGTATTTGCGCGACGCGTTCTTTATCCGCATAAAGCATGTGCTCCTCATTTTCTGGTAAATGGAGTTGTAAGTTTCTATCTTTAAATAAACGTTTCATTGGACGTGCTGTCGTATGAACGAGTTCAGTTAAATCAAAATTCGTTTCGTTCAGTCGAATTTGGTGTTTTTCTATTTTCGATAAATTTAAAATATCGATGATCAGCTTATTTAACCGAACACTTTCGTTATATATAATTTCTAAAAACTCTCTCTCAACTTCTCGAGGTAAATCACCGGATTCTAATAACGTTTCAGAGAACCCTTGAATAGATGTGATCGGCGTTTTTAACTCATGAGACACGTTTGCCACGAAATCTCTTCGTATATTTTCAAGGCGCTTAATATCCGTAATATCGTGAAGCGCAACGATTACACCACGCTTTTCCCAACGTTCACCGTAATACGGTGCAGCATAAAAGTTTAAAATCATTTCTTCAGGATTGTATAAATGTACTTCACTCGTTTTTACTTCATCGTATTTATAAACGTGACGAATGTCTCTTAGTACATTTAATTTAACAAGACTTTCCTGATAGTCATTATTGAGAATTTTATCTCGCGTTTGGTTGATCATTTTTAACGCTGCGTCGTTAATCACGTCAATTTCACCTTCTGGGTTAATCAAAATAACACCCGTGTTTAAATTCGATAAAATACTCTCAAGCTGTTTAGACTGGTCTTTAATCTCTGTGACGTGGGCATTTAGACTAATTGCTAGAGAATTGACGGACTCACTAAGCGTGTACAGTTCTCCAGGAAAAGTGTCGTTAATACGTGCGCTATAATCATTTTTCTTCAGACGCTCTGTCACTTCTATAATTTTTTGAATTGGATTCGTAATTTTATATGCGAGTAGTGCTGCTGAAATGATCGTTGCGACTAAAATGAGTGTAAATACAATGACGATTGACACCCATTTTTGTTGTGCAGCTGCTTCGATTGTCTCAAGTGGTGTAGAGCTACGGACATACCCAATGACTTCACCATCTTCAGTTATCGGTACAGCGACGTACATCATCTGTATTTCTTCAGTGTCACTTTGTCGAATGTAAGATTCACTCGTCGTTTTCTTTCGTTTCGCTTCTTTAATCTCTGGGCGATCGATGTGGTTACTCATCGTCCAAATGTTTGAATCCGTGTCGAAAATGACTCTCCCGTCCTTGTCGATAATCGTAAAGCGTAAGTTTTCAGGCAACTTAAGATTTGAAAACATTTCCTTCGTATTACGAATGGTTAGCAAATCTTTTGTAATCATACTTTCGAGCAGTTCACTTTCTTCAGTAAGTTGCTTACTCGTCATCGCGTTATACGTCGTACGGTTCACGTTATCTACAAAGAAAAACATCATACATAATCCGACAATTAACACGATGAAAAACGAAAGTGTGATGCGCACCCATAGTTTATTCATCGATATATTCCATCTTATAACCGAATCCACGAACGGTATGAATGTATTTCGGCGACTTCGGATTGTCTTCAATTTTTTCTCTTAGTTTACCGATATGGACATCGACAATTCGTGTATCACCGTCAAAATCAAACTGCCAAATTCCGTTTAACAGTTGGTCGCGAGATAGCACACGTCCATTATTTTTACTTAAGTAAACGAGAAGCTCGTATTCTTTTTTAGTGAGGTCGATTTTTTTATCGTTTTTATAAATAGCATAGTTGTCATAATCGATTGTTAGTTCACCGATTTTTACAGTGTTGTCTTCTGTAGTCTCTTGATTTGCTTCGAAGTCAATGCGTCTTAATATAGCGCGAACTCTCGCTACGACTTCTCGCGGGCTAAACGGTTTTGTCATATAGTCATCCGCCCCCATTTCAAGACCGAGTATTTTATCGAACTCATCATCTTTTGCAGTGAGCATTAAAACAGGCACATGAATTTTATCGAGTCGTAAAGTTTTCACGACGTCCATACCATCCATTTTTGGAAGCATTAAATCCAAAACCATTACGTCCGGTGATTCCTTTTTCACTTGTTCAATTGCTTCTAAACCGTCGTTTGCTGTAACAACTTCAAAGCCATTTTGTTCTAAGTTAAATTTAAGTAACGTTACAATTGATGTTTCATCATCAACAACGAGAATTTTATGCATAGTAACCTCCTGCATATCGAATTTGTTATATGTTAATCATTTTATCATGTTTACAATTATTCACTTATATTTTACACAATCTTTACAATGTAGAATACTCATGGAATAGTGTAGAATATAGTATTGTAATTGAGATTATACTTTTTAAGGTGAAACTATGGATATCGAACGTTATAGTCGACAAATTTTATATAAAAATATAGGTGAAGACGGTCAACGAAAACTGCTTGAAAGTACAGTTTTAATTGTCGGAGTCGGTGCACTCGGTTCAGTTTCAAGTGAGATGCTTGCGCGTTTAGGTATCGGAAAACTCATTTTAGTCGATCGAGACTACGTTGAGCTATCGAACTTACAACGTCAGACGTTATATACTGAACGTGACGCAGATGAACAAAAACCAAAAGCAATCGCGGCACTCGAACATTTAAAAGAAATTCGTAGTGATCTCGATATTGAAGTTCATGTGAATCACGTAGACGCACTCTTTTTAGAATCGCTCGTAAAAACTCATGACGTCGATTTAATTTTAGACGGAACAGATAACTTTGAAACGAGACTCATAATTAACGACGTTGCGTATAAAGTCGGGATTCCGTGGGTCCACGCAGCTGTCGTCGAAGCGTCATACGTAGTGGCACCATTTACACAGGATTCACCGTGTTATAGATGTGTGATGCCAGTACTTCCGTCAAACACGTTAACGTGTGACACAGCAGGTGTGATATCTCCAGCCATTCATACGGCCGTGTCAATACAAGTTACGACGGCAATCAAATTACTCATCGGTGAAACGTTTGACAGACACTATATGACATTTGGAGATTTATGGTCAGGAGAGCATAGTCGCATCGCGTTTGATAACATTAAAAATAAAGAGTGCGACACGTGTGAGTTGGAACTTTATCCCTCATATAATGAATCACATCAAGCGTTAAGCTTATGTGGAAGAGACGCCGTTCAAATATATGATGACACTATTACTTATGAACTTTCCTTAAACACCGCGAAGCGACTCGGTGACTATAAGGAGACACCGTACTTCATCGAATTTTATTATGATGATTATCGAATTATCGTATTTAAAAACGGTCGAATGTTAATACACGGTCTAAAAAGAATTGAAAAAGCACGCACAATCGTCGCACAACTATTTGGATAGGAGAGATACTATGAGTATCGTTGAAAGAATTGAGAGAGATATTAACGTTGGCGTAATTACAGTAAGTGATACGCGTACAAAAGAAACAGACAAAGGCGGAAAACTCGTCATCGAAAAGTTAAATGAAATTAACGCAGTTGTCGAACATGATAATCACTTAATCGTGACAGACGATAAAGAAAAAATCCGTGAAGCGGTTGTTGGATTACTCGAAAAAGGTCTAGACGTCGTCATCACGACAGGCGGTACAGGAATCGCTAAGCGAGACGTTACAATAGAAGCGGTGAGCGAGCTCTTTGACAAAGAAGTCGAAGGTTTCGGAGAATTATTTAGAATGTTATCTTACACAGAAGACATCGGATCTAGAAGTCTATTATCACGCGCAGCAATGGGCACGCACGATAATCAGCTCATCGTCAGCCTTCCAGGATCAACAGGTGCAGTCAAACTCGGTATGGACAAACTCATCGTCCCAGAGTTAAACCATTTAGTATTTGAGTTAAACAAAGAGAACTAGTCGGGGCACGAACTATTGTAGTAGTTGTAAAGACGTGCGGTCGGAGGAGGTTTTTGTTCTTTTGGATAGAGAAGTAAGAGTGCTTTGCTGTGTGTGGTGCGCTTATTTACAAAAAATGTCTGAAAGTGTTAGATATATCCGGATATCTCACAAAAACGCAATATTTTTGTTAAATAAAATCGGGAGAATGTGAGTTTTTCATCTTTTTGGGATAAAAAACACTATCGTTCCTCGGTTATTTACAAAAATTCTCTGAATTTGTTAGATATATCAAGATAATTAACAAAAATTCGGGTTCCGACCTCGTTTTTGTTAGATAAAAAAATATAATTAACAAAAACCGAGCAACCGGACCGAAATATGTTAAATAAATCCGGATATCTCACAAAAACGCAATATTTTTGTTAAATAAAATCGGGAGAAAGAGCGTTTTTCATCTTTTAGGATAAAACACCACTATCACTCCTCGGTTATTTACAAAAATTGCCTGAAGTTGTTAGATATATCCGGATAATTAACAAAAACTGAGGATCCGGTGCCGTTTTTGTTAGATAAAAAAAATATATTTAACAAAAATCGAGCAACCGGACGGTCAAGTCTTAAATATTGTGTAAAATAAAAAATCTCTCTGTTATTCTTTAGCTTCCACGAACGCGCTCACTTTTCTATTTGTTTCTTTATAGGCTTCATTCGCATCAAGAAGAAGTGCGCCAATTAAACGAAATGCAGACTCGATATTTGGAAATACTCTAACAACGCGCTCACGACGTCTTAACTCACTATTTAGTCGTTAGAGTGCGTTTGTACTTTTTAAAAACTTTTGTCTAGCCGCTGGACACATTAAACATTGAATCGCATCGTCAAATCCACTTTCTAAAATTTCTACCGCGTGATTAAATCTTGGATCCTCTGATACAAAGTCTAAAAACTTCTCTTTTGCTTCTCGTGCATGTTGGGGTGTTGTCGTATGAAAAATCTCTCTCAATAATTGACGCGCAACAGTTGAACCTTTTTTAGGCATTACATTCGTAATGTTTCTTAAGAAATGGACTGTGCATCTTTGCCAAGGTGTGCCCGGAAACTCTTCTTGAATCGCCTGCTTTAAACCTTGATGTGAATCTGAAGTAATGAGTTCTGGTTGTGTTAATCCACGATTTTTTAAGTCACGTAAAAAGTGTCCCCAGTGATTCTTACTCTCAGCATCATCCACTTTAAACCCAAGTACTTCACGATGACCATCTACACCAATACCGAGCGCAATATACACAGCTTTAGAGACGATTCTATGATTCTCACGTACTTTAATATACATCGCATCTACTGATACATATTTAAATATATTGTGTGTTAATGAACGCTCCGCGAAGTCTTGGATTTCTGGATCTAATCGTTTCATCACGTTAGATACGAATGATTTCGAGACACTTTCTCCGACTAGTTCTTCCACAATTTTAGTGACTTTACGCGTAGACACACCGCTGACTACCATTTCAATCAAAGAAAGCACGAGCGCCTGGTCCTTTCTTTGCCACTTCTCAAATACCTGTGGTGAAAACTCTCCGGAACGTGTTCGTGGGACTTCGAGTTCAATTTTTCCAACTAACGTTGTGAACCCTCGGCGATAACTGCCATTACGATAGTCTTTTCGACTACTGTTTCTTTCATATGAGCCAATACCCATGTATTCATCTCGTTCTTCTTGCATCACCTGATTTAACACTAAAGTTAGAAGACCCTTAGTCATTTCATTAAGGTTACTTCCAGAGATATCCTCTAGATTTTTTTTCATATCTACTGTAAAATTAAGTTGAGTCATTTGTATTCTCTCCCTGTTAATTTTTGTTGGTAACTGAATTATAACAGAGAATACGATGGCTCTTTTTTTTCTATTTTACACAATTATATGGACGTAACTAACCGGACCGAAATATGTTAAATAAATCCGGATATCTCACAAAACCGCGATATTTTTGTTAAATAAAATCGGCAAAAGAATAAAAACACCAATTCAAAAGCACCCCGGTCAACCCACATCCATCACCTAAATAGAATAATCTCCGGATTTCCCGCCTGATTTACTTAATAGTTTAGTTTCTCTGATGATCATACCTTTATCGAGCGCTTTACACATGTCGTACACTGTGAGTGCTGCAGCGCTTGCGGCCGTTAAGGCTTCCATCTCCACACCTGTTTGCCCTTTAACTTTTACTGTTGCTTTGATGTGTAGCTTGTATCCGTCATCCGTATCCCAGTTAAATGTGATGTCGATTCCAGAAAGTTGTAATGGATGGCACATCGGGATGATTTGATGCGTGTTTTTCGCTGCCATAATTCCTGCGATTTGAGCTACTGCTAAGACGTCACCTTTTTTCATCTTTTCGTTTACGATGCCTTCATATATTTCTTGACTGACTTCAATTACGCTTTCTGCAGTTGCAACGCGTGACGTGACATTTTTTTCTGAGACGTCGACCATTTTCGCGCGTCCTTCTTCGTTAAAGTGAGTAAACTTAGACATTAAAATCCCTCTTTTTAGTATAATAGTTCATAAGTATTACGTTAATTATATCAAAAGGAGAGATTTTAGTGACTTTAAATAGACAACCAATCCCAGTTTTTGATGCCGTAACTAAAGTAGTAGAAAATGTAACACATATAGATACTGAAACAGTGAAACTCGAAGATAGTTATAATCGTTATCTTTCAGAGGATTTAACAGCAACTCATGACGTGCCGTTATTTACGCGTTCAGCGATGGATGGGTTTGCGATCCGTAGTGCTGATTCAGGTAAAGGTGCAGCGTTTACTGTTGTAGATGAAGTACTCGCTGGCAGTACGAGTGACTACGAATTAAAAGAAAATGAAGCATTCCGTATTATGACAGGTGCAGAGTTACCGAAATCTGCAGACACGGTCGTGATGTTTGAGCAGGCAAATATTGACGGTGATACGTTCACGATACGTAAAACATTTGATGCATTCGATAACGTTGCGATGCAAGGGGAAGAGTGTAAAAAAGGCGACATTATCGTCCATAAAGGAAGTCAAATTAACCCAGGCACAGTCGCAACGCTTGCGACATTTGGATACGCTGAAGTGAATGTCTACCGCGTTCCAGTTGTCGGTGTTTTATCGACAGGAAGTGAATTACTTGAAGTATCTGACGAATTAGAGCGCGGTAAAATTAGAAACTCAAACACACCGATGATTATGGCACAGTTAGAGAGAATTGGCGTGCACGCTAAGCGATATGATCTCGAAGAAGATAATCTAGACACACTTCTAGAAAAAATCGAAAAAATGTTTAACGAAGTCGACGCAGTTATCACAACAGGTGGTGTGTCTGTTGGAGATTACGACTTACTTCCGAAAGTATATGAAAAACTTGGCGCGGAAGTTCTGTTTAACAAAGTGGCAATGCGACCAGGTAGTGTTACGACAGTCGCAAGGGCAAAAGGCAAGTTTTTATTCGGTTTAAGCGGGAATCCATCTGCGTGCTATTCAGGATTTGAGTTATTCGCTCGTCCTGCGATATTACTTATGCAAGGTTCTGCACGAGCATTCGCGCCATTCGTGAACGCGACGCTTGGAGAAGACTTTAAAAAGCCAAATCCGTTTACGCGATTTGTCCGTGCTGAGATTGACTTTGTCGACGGTAAAGTCATCTCAAAACCGTCTGGATTTAATAAATCAAACGCCGTAACGTCTATTGCTAGAAGCAACGGTGTTATCGTATTACCAGGTGGTACACGTGGCTTTGAAGCGGGAGATGAAGTACAAGTAATGCTGACAGATGTGACGAGCGGTGTGTCACACTTTTCGATTCGACAATGAAAATCTTACAAGTCGTCGGATATAAAGATACCGGCAAAACAACGCTAATCGTTGAGTTTCTAAAAATATTGAAAGCTTCGAACTTAAAAGCAGCAGTAATAAAACATCATCACATTGATATCGATGATTCGACAGACACTGGAAAGTTCAGTCGACTGAGCGACTATACGATATTAAACACACCGAATTATACGATTTACCACGACAACAAAGTGCCGGGTTTAAAAGAGCAAATCGAAGCTTTAAACGGTAAAGTAGACGTCATTTTAATCGAAGGTTATAAAAACGAAGATTATGACAAGATTGTCCTCACGCATTCGTTCACGGGTGAAAAAGGCGACATAAGAGAATTAGAGCTGTCAAATGTGGTAAACTACTATAACGTAGCATCAGATCAAGATGCGATATTACAATGGTTTAAAGGTTGGAGTAAAAATAGATGAAGCAGTTCGAAATAGTAACTGAACCGATTGATATCGTAAAATATCAACAATATGTTCTAGACAAACATCAAGGTGGTCTTGTGACGTTCACGGGTCACGTGCGTGAGTGGACACAAGGGACACGTACAGTATATTTAGAGTACGAAGCATATATTCCGATGGCAGAAAAAATGCTCGCACAAATCGCAGATGAGATAAGCGAAAAGTGGCCTGGTGTCAAAACGAGCATCGCGCACCGAATCGGTAAACTCGATGCGACTGAGATCGCGGTCGTTATTTTAACGTCTTCACCTCACCGACATAACGCGTATCGTGCAAATATGTACGCAGTCGACCGATTAAAAGAAATCGTTCCGATATGGAAAAAAGAGATTTGGGAAGACGGAGAAGAGTGGATTGGTGACTCTAGACATTATCACTCGAGTGTGGAGGTGGATCGTGATGAAAATTAAAATATTTGCAAGTATAAAAGAAAAAATCGGTGACGATCATATTGAACTACCGATTCATGACGCAATAACAGTGAAAGAATTAAAAGAGCGTTTATATATCGATTATCCAGAATTAGACGGAGAAGTGTTTCAAGTTGCAGTGAACGAATCGTTTGAAAGAGACGAGTCAGTAATTGCACCTGATGACGTCGTAGCACTTATCCCGCCAGTGAGTGGTGGTTAAATGGTAATCGGAGCAGTATTAGCAGGTGGAAATTCGACGCGATTTGGTTCAGACAAATCATTATATGCGTTAAACGACAGGCCGATGTATATGCACGTCGTGAATCGTTTAAAGAAAAGTGGAGTCGTCGACGAAATCGTCGTCAATACAAACGTGCGATTAAAGGATGCGTTTCATCCGTATAAAACGGTGATAGATGACGAAAGTTTTATAGATCACGGACCACTCGGTGGAATTTACGCACTGATGAAAGAATATCCAGACGACTACGTCATCATCGTGTCGACAGACACACCGTACGTACCTAGTGCGTGGTTAAAAGTGTTAGTCGAAAAGGCGATTGAAACGAACAAAATCGTCGTTACTGAAGGCGAGCAACTACATCCGTTAATCGGTGTATATCACGGTGAAACGATCGTCGAAGATTTAAAAAGACAACTCGAATCAAAAAAACTGAGTATCCGACAATTTTTAGAGCACCAAGACTATATAACGTTAAACATTGAAGACTACGGTCTAAATGAATCGATGTTTGTAAACATTAATCGTAAAACGGATATTCTCTAGGAGGGATACGATGAAACAAGTAACTGATAAGTTCGGACGACCGTTACGAGATCTTCGTATTTCCGTAACGGATAAATGTCAGTTCAGATGTAGCTACTGCATGCCAAAAGAAATATTCGGCGATGACTATGCGTTTTTACCAGAAGAGCATTTACTTTCATTTGATGAAATTGAAAGACTCGCGCGTATATACGCAGATCTCGGTGTCAAAAAATTACGTATAACAGGTGGTGAACCGTTAATGCGTAAAGACTTACACGAGCTTATCGCACGATTAAATAAAATTCCAGGTATAGAAGATATCGGTATGACGACGAATGCGTTACTGTTAAAAAAACATGGCCAAAAGCTTTACGATGCGGGCCTTCGTCGTTTAAACATTTCACTCGATGCGATGGACGACGAACTATTTGGTCAAATTAATGACCGTGGCATCGGTACATCGAGAATATTAGAAAATATAGATTATGCGATTTCTCTCGGGTTTAAAATTAAAGTCAATATGGTCGTACAAAAAGGATTAAACGACCATGAGATTTTACCCATGGCGCGTCATTTTAAAAACACGCCAATTACGTTACGTTTTATCGAGTTTATGGATGTCGGTAACGATAACGGATGGAACTTCGAAAAAGTCGTATCTAAAGAAGATATATTAGATATGTTGCGTGAAGAATTTACACTTGAGCCAGTAGACCCAGCGTACTACGGGGAAGTTGCGAAAGTGTATAAGCATACGGACACAGATGCACATTTAGGGTTTATTACGAGTGTGTCTGAAAATTTCTGTTCAACATGTACACGCGCAAGACTATCTGCAGACGGCAAGTTTTATGGTTGTCTATTCGCAACTGAAGGATTTGATATAAAAACGCTCATGCGTGAAGGTATTTCAGATGAAACACTCGAAGACATCTTAATGGGTGAGTGGAATAAGCGTGACGACCAATATTCAGCAATTCGTCATAAAATTACAGAAGAAGAGCGCAAAGCGCGTCGTAAAATAGATATGAGCTATATTGGAGGATAGGAAGCGTGGGAGGATGAACTCTCACGTTTTTTTAATAGAGGTGTAAACATGAAGTTTGATTTGGATAGAAAGTACATCGTGATCTATACGCTCATTTCAACCGTAGTTGCAGTGAGTTATTTATTGTTCGGTCACGAACTATCAAAACTACTTGAAAACTTAATCATAAACAAAACGACAGTAAAAACTGAATTTATAATGCTCATCGTGTACTTTATCTTGTTTTTCTTAGTGACATATATGTATAACTTCTACACGAGTAAAGTCGCAAGTCAAAACTTAACAGAAAAAGCAAAAGCTCTTGCACGCAGTATTCACGTCGATTCAAAGAGAGATAGCGAATCGATTTTAAACGCAATATTTGTCCATTTAGAAAAGTATCGTCCGTATCAAGAAAGTTTTATACCGACGGTCGTTTTAACTGTGACAAAGGTCGTTATAATTATCGTTGCACTCTTTTTTATAGAGCCAGTTGCAGCAATTATACTTCTTACAACGGCGCCTTTTATACCGCTATTTTATATATTAGTCGGCCTTAAAACTGAAGATGAGGCACTCGAGCAAGCGACAGAGTTCGACGAGATGGGCACGCTATTTTTAAATTTAGTACGCGGAAAAGACACAGTCACCTATACGAACGCTGAACGTGAGGCGAGTCGTGCGTTACAAAAGAGTAACGACAAGTTTTTATCGACGACGATGCATATATTAAAATATGCTTTCCAATCGACGTTAATGCTCGAGTTTATAACGATACTCGGTATTGGTCTAACGGCGCTCGAGGTCGGATTACGTATTATCATCTTTGAAAATATTACGTTTTACCAAAGTTTCTTTGTACTGCTCATGGCACCGGAATTTTATTCATCATTAAAAGTGATGGGGACAGAATTCCATAACGGAAAAATCGCAGACGGTCACTTACAAAAAGTGAACGAGTCACTAGTAGCACCACGTAAAGAGTACCGTGAAAAAGGTGAGTCGTTACAGCTCCACGACGTTACGATTACGACAGACCGCGACTTACTTAAAAATACGTCTATTCAGTTTAATAAATCTGGTCTCATAGCGATTACCGGAAAATCTGGTGTCGGGAAAACGACGTTATTAAATACGATCGCTGGATTACACCCACCGACAAAGGGACAAGTAACGATTCAGAGCGACGACGTGTTATATATATCTGACGATATTTACTTATCTGACACGACGTTTAGACAGTATTTTAACGATCTCGAAGAAGATAAAATACTCAACGTCTTACAAGAACTTCAACTTTACGACAGTATTATGAATCTTGAAGCGGGGCTCGACACGTTAATTATCAACAATAATGTACCGTTAAGTGGCGGAGAAATTGTTCGACTGAAACTCGCACGTGTATTACTTTTACGTCCACATATCGTATTGATGGACGAACCGACAGAGTTTTTAGATGAAACGACTGAAGAGATCGTATTAGAGCATTTAAGTCAGCTAAAAGAACATGCGTTAATTATCGCAGTCGTTCATCGACGTGCATTATTAGATATCGCGGACACACATATCGTTATGCAAAATGAAACGCTAGAGGTGAGTGTATGAACTTTTTAAAAAATGAACAAATAAAAGTATACTTAAGCATCATCCTCGGCATTTTAAGTGGCCTTGTTGGTGTCTCGATATTCGGTTTAAGTGGCTATATGATTAGCTTGAGTTATTTTAATCCGCCACTTATTACAATAATTTTTATTATCGTAATTATTAAACTGTTCGGCTTATCAAAAGGTGCGTTTAAATATTTTGAACGTATATTTTCTCATGAAGCGACGTTTCAAATGATCAACCGTTTGCGTATTGATTTTTTAAATCAGACATTGGCAAATCATATTAAGACACGTGACGTCCGGTTAATCGAACGTTTAAATAAACATTTTGATGATATTGAAGGGTATTATATACGAATTGTTTACCCGATTGTTACAGCTGTTTCGACTGTGCTTATTGTCATTATTTTATCGGCGCTCGTTAGTACGAAACTTGTCATTATATTTAGTGTGTTTTCATTGTTCGTTTTACTCGTCGTACCACTAATTTTTAAGCGTGTATTTGAACGTATTTATGATGAAGAAAGTGACGTAGAGTCCACGCTCTATTTAAAAGTATATAGTCTCATATACGGGTATACGGATTTTTTCATCAACAAAGAAATCGATGAAAAGCAGCATGGCATCGAGACGTTAATTGAGCGATATAACGACAAGAAATTTATGCGCGCGAACATAACACATATCATGCGAATGACTGCACAGGTACTACAAATTATCGGATTGTCACTCATTATTTACGCGGTGGATGATGTACTACTGTTACCGATGATTCTCTTGATATTTATAAACGTTGTGGAATTGCTTGTCCCAGTTATGCAGCCGGTGAGCGAGTTCAGTCGTGTGAAAGAGACAATCAAAAGAATCGAAGGTCATTCTGAGAACGAGCGTCCGTTTAACGAAGAGTTGTCAGTTAAAGACTTAACGTTTCGGTATGAAAATTCAAAGCGCGACGTGTTAAAACACGTGACGTTAAAAGTTAAACGAGGTGAAAAGCATGTCATTATTGGGCCGAGTGGATCTGGGAAGTCGACGTTACTTCATCATTTAATTACAGAAGATGCGAGTGTGATGCCACAGTTTTTAGATTTTTACAACGGGACATTAAGAGATAATTTAACGATGTTCGGTAAAAATGAAATTGAAGCGGACGAGTTAAAAGAGTATTTGGATGATTTTAATTTAAAAGAACTGGAACTGGATGATTATATGTACGCCACTCGTCACATGTCAGCGGGTGAAATGAAAAGACTGCATGCGATTCGTATGATTTTAGAACGTAAAAATACGTGGATTATGGACGAGCCGACAGCCCGACTAAACGATATTTTACGAGAAAAAATGTGGGACCTTATATTAAAGCAAGAGACATTAATCGTCGTGACACATGATTTAAGTCATTTGGACGAGTTTGATTTTATTCATTATTTAAAAGATGGAGAAATCGTTGAAACGATTACGAGTCACGCGTTAAAAGAAGAGAGTTCAGAAATTAAAAAAATCACTGAACGTTTTACATTTGAATGATGTAGAAATATATTCAAAATTAAGCGAATGTGGTAAAATATCAATACTATATTGGAAAAAGAAACGTATCGTAAGCATACTTATCTATATATAGCTAATCAATGGAGGTGACCCCGAGTTCGGGGAACGTATTGGATACGACCACAATCTTAAATCTATTTATATTTATTCTACTCATTTTACTGACGATGATGTTCGTTGGATCTGAGTTTGCATTTGTTAAAGCGAGATTATCAAAAATCGATCAACTGATTGAAGAGGGCAATAAAAAAGCCGAATTAGTGAAGCATATGATTCTTCATCTCGACTATTATTTATCTGCCTGTCAGTTAGGGATTACAATCACAGCGCTAGGATTAGGTTGGATTGGAGAATCAACATTTGCAATTTTATTAAATCCCTTATTTGACTTAATTAATATACCAAACGAGTATATGACGATCGTTAGCTTTATTGTCGCGTTTACAATCGTGACGTTCATACACGTCGTTGTCGGTGAACTTGCACCAAAAACAGTTGCAATTCAGTATGCTGAAAAAGTGAGTATGGTATTTGCGAGACCACTCTATATATTTGGAGTTATCATGAAGCCATTAATATGGTCAATGAACGGAACTGCGCGATTTTTAGTGAGACTCATTGGTATAAAAGATGTCGCGACAGAACATGCACATTCTGAAGAAGAATTAAAAATTATTATGACACAAAGTTATAAAAGCGGAGAAATCAACTTAACAGAGCTCGCTTATATGAAAAATATATTCTCATTTGATGAAAGAGCCGCAAAAGATATTATGGTTCCGAGAACTCAAATGATCACACTGCAACAACCGATTACGTTAGAAAGTGTCTTAGAAACTGTAAACGAATATAGCTTTACACGTTATCCAGTGACAGACGAAACTGGAGATAAAGACCAAATTATCGGATTTATAAACGTCAGAGAATATTTCACAGAGTATCTATCGGGTAAAACAGATAACATCGAAGACTTTATACACGAACTCCCTGTTATCACTGAAGTATCTCATATTTCAGATGCGCTAATTAAAATGCAAAAAGAACGTGTCCACATCGCACTCGTCATCGATGAGTACGGTGGAACAGCAGGCATGATGACGATGGAAGACATTCTCGAAGAAATCGTCGGTGAGATCCGTGACGAATTCGACGAAGATGAAGAACCAGAAATCGTTAAAGTCGAACAAGAAGACAACCTGTATCATATTAACGGAAGAATGCTACTTTCAGACTTAGAAGAAATGTTCGGTATCGAATTTGAAGACAGCGAAGACATCGATACAATCGGAGGCTGGCTGCAAAACATTAACCCCGACATCTCAGAAGGTGATGTTGTCGATACGAAAGAAGACAAGTGGGTCGTCTTAGAAACAGACAACCACACAATCAAGACAATCGCTTTTTATCGAAGTTTATATAACTACGAAGACGAAGAAGTAAAAGATTAACAGCTGGGCGGTTTTTTATCTTGTAGGATAAAAAGTGAACTATCGCTCATTGCTAATTTACAAAAATGAGGCTTGGAGATTGAAATTTGTTAGATATATCAGGATATTTAACAAAAACTCAGGATCCGGCCTCTTTTTTGTTAGTTAAAAAGATATAATTAACAAAAACAGTGGCGCCGACCTGAAATATGTTAAATAAATCGGGATATCTAACAAAATCGCAAAATTTTTGTTAAATAAAATTTGGCGATTTTGTCTTATTACTCTTTAGGTGATAAAGAACTCTTATCACGCCGTTTAACAGCTGCACACCAAGCTTTTCATCTCTCTTATTTACAAAAAAGCTCCTCGAACACTAAAATCTATTAGATATATCAATATAATTAACAAAAAACCGGCTTCAGAACACGTTTTTGTTAGATAAAAAAATATATTTAACAAAAAACGCGCCGGCGACGCGAAATATGTTAAATAAATCCGGATATCTAACAAAATCACCACTTTTTTGTTAAATAAAATAAAGCGAAGTTGAATTATTACACTTTGAGAATAACAAAAAACTCCACAAGGCCATTTATCAGCCTTGCGGAGTTTCTTACTTTTAAATATTATTATTTTCTTAATCGTCCAAATATGAATGAAACAATTAAGATTAAGATGATCGCACCGAGTAGTGTGCCTATGATACTCATGCCACCAACTGTTGGTCCAATATTTAATCCAAGTGCGTTACCAATTGATGCTCCGACTAATCCTGCGATGATGTTACCAATAACACCACCTGGAATGTCTTTACTAATGATTAAGCCGGCAATCCAACCAAGGATACCACCAACGATTAATGTCCAAAGCCATCCTAACATAAAAATTCCTCCTATAAGTAGTTCATATATTAAATAAACTAAATGTGTTATTAAATACCAGTATTATTATCTGATATATATTACATACCCGACTATATATGTTATAAACATTTACAGTAAAAACTTTTATGCTTTTTCTTTTCGATGCTTAAATACAAAGGCCAAATAAAAACTAAAAGCGATGATAATACTTATCGCGCTGATTAAGTAAATGTACGAATAACCAAATAAATCTGACACGAATCCAAATATTAACGCTCCGAGTCCAACTCCTAAATCAAAAAATGAGAAGAACGTTGCGTTTGCCATACCACGCCTGTTCGACGCTGCGCGATTTACTGCCATCGCTTGGAGTGCGGGTTGTACAAATCCAAATCCGAGTCCGTATAGTATTGCTGCGATGTATAACGTCGTCGCTGATGTCATAGAGAACATCATAAACATAGCAACTGTAATCATGATCATTCCTGGAACGAATACGACTCCCATACCGTGGCGGTCAAATAATTGTCCCGCGTAAAATCGAGTAGAGAGTAGTGCGAGCGCGTATACGACAAAATATATTTGAATGCTGTGAGACGAGAATCCAAGTTCGATTGTGTATGCAGGTAAAAACGCTGCGATACCACCGAACGTAAATGTCACAAACATAAGTAAAAATGAAGCCGGTAACGCCGTTTTTTCAAATAAATCAAAACGGTGATACGTCGTACTCTTACTCGCTTCTTTATCCGGTTTAACATAATTAATTTGCGTTGCAAGAATGAATGCAATGAGTATTAATGTTCCGCAGAGGATAAACAACCACGTAAACGAAATGTAATCGACTAAAAATAAACCGAGTGCCGGTCCAAGCGCAAGAGCAATATTCGCACTAATAGAGAAAAATCCGAGACCTTCACCACGACGAGATGCCGGAATTAAGTCTGTTGCGATCGTCCCTGTTGCGGTCGTTAATGATCCCCATCCAATGCCCTGCACAACTCTAACTATTAATAAGACGAATAGTACTGTACTAATTGTTAACGAATATGTCGACACTAAAAATATGATTAAACCGTAGAAGAACACGTAACGACGACCTTTTGTGTCAAGCCACGTCCCAGCAGCTGGCCGAATGAGTAGTGCACTAAAAGTAAATATCCCAACGACGAGACCGATATATTTATTATCTAAACCGAGGTCTTGAACGAACAACGGTAATGTCGGTAACGTCATTTGAAACGATAGAAAAATAAAGAAGTTTGCAAATAAAATAATAATGAAATCTTTTGTCCATATTCTATCGTGTAAATTACTATTGTCCATCGCTAGTATCCGCCTTTCTATTAAATTAAATTTCGTATAAAATAGAACGTATCACTAACATATAGAGGAAATTTTATGAATATACTAATGATTGATAACTACGATTCATTTACGTATAATCTCGTTCATTATTTAGAAATGAACGACAAAGGTGTAAATATAATCGTGAAACAACCGTATGAACTTAACAATAATACCATAGATGACGAAAGTATTATAGGGATTGTCGTTTCTCCAGGGCCATCTCATCCGAAAGACCGACCTGAAGTAATCGAGTTTTTAAAATCTGCTTGGGGGAAAGTTCCGATTTTAGGAATTTGTCTCGGCCATCAAATGTTATGGCATATGACAGGTGGCACAGTGACACATTTAAAACGTCCGGTGCACGGAGAAACGTATGAACTCACGCACGACGAAAAATTTATCTATAAAAATATCGATAATCCAATTCAGATTACGCGTTACCATTCTCTCGTCTGTAAAGGCGATAACGACGAATTTGTAGTCGTCGGCACAGCAGACGATGAAATAATGGCAATCCGCCATAAAACGGAGGACATTTTTGGACTTCAATATCATCCAGAATCGATATTATCTGAAGAAGGTCATGCACAAATTAATAATTTTATCGATATCGTATTGGAGAGATGCTAAATGAAAGCACATATCAATTTCACAAAAAATGGCGTCGTTGAAGACTTGTATTTTGTAAAACCGGTTAAAACATACGATGAAACAACACCTTTAAAAGATGTATTAGACGCGTTAGAAACTGCACAAAACAACGACCAATATGCACTTTTTGCAGTGACATATGAGTCGTATAAAAAAGATGAAACAGAATTTCTCGCTGCAATTTACGATGCACCAGTTTCGAGAGACGTCTTTTTATCTGAAAGAGAAAATGGTTCGTATAAATTATCTCCGTATAAAATGATTGAATCACAAGAAGAAATCGAAAGTAATATCGAGAAAGTGCGAGACTATATACGAGATGGGCATACGTACCAAGTGAATTATACGACGCGTATGCATGGGCAGTTTTCAGGAGATGCGCATGCGCTCTATGAAAGACTCACTGAGGAAAATAATGGAGGCTACACAGCGTTCATTGAGCACGGTGATTTTGCGATTGTCAGCGCGTCACCAGAGTTGTTTTTTGAAATCGATAGCGACCGCACGATTCGAACGCGCCCAATGAAAGGAACAGCTCCTCGTGGTGAAACGCTAGAACAAGATGAAGAAAACTATGCCTTTTTAAAGAATTCTAAAAAAGACCGTGCAGAAAACGTAATGATCGTCGACTTACTTAGAAACGACGTATCGAGAGTATCACAAAGTGGCACGGTGTATGTTCCGCATTTATTTACAATTGAAAAATATAAAACAGTATTTCAAATGACGTCGACAGTTGAAGGTCAGTTAAAAGATATACCATTTAGCGAGGTGTTCGGCTCACTCTTCCCGTGTGGATCGATTACAGGTGCGCCAAAACAAATGACGATGGAAATTATTGAAGCGCTCGAATCGACAAAGCGTGGGTATTACTGCGGGGCAATCGGTCTTTTATATAAAGATCAAACGACAGTTGTGAACGTACCGATTCGTACGATTGTCATCGAAGGCAATAAATATACGTACGCAGCTGGCGGCGGTATTACGTATAATTCTGATAAGACGAGTGAGTATCACGAAATTCTTACAAAATCTAAATTTTTAGAGCAAGCATATGACTGAACTTATTGAAACGATGCGCCTTGAAGACGGTGTCGTGAAGCGTTTAGACTATCATAATAGACGTATTAATCGGTCGGCTGAAGTATTTCATCTGAACAAGATAGATTTAAAAGAAGCGGTTAATAGTTATGTAAAAATACATAACTTAAATCAAGGCGTATACCGAATTCGTGCACTATACAATAATGATTTGACATTGATGCATGATAAGTTAGAAGAAACAACAGAAATTACCGCAAATGTCATTCAAATGGACTGTACAGAAACGAAATGGTTAAAACATAAAACGACGAAGAGAGAACAATATAAAACAAGTGAGTATCCGTTTGCGTTATACTATGATAAAACGGAAAGAATCACAGAGTTTAACATCGGTAATCTCGTCGTTAAAACGCATGATGGTTATTTCACACCGAGTAAAAGTGGTCTATTAAATGGTGTGATGAGACAATTTTTATTAGACAATGGTACTATAAGTGTACGAGATTTTACTTTAGATGAATTAACCGAACGATATAACAATAACGAGATTACGATTTATTTAATCAATAGTTTAAGAGAGTGGGTCAAAGTGAACCTACAAGTTTAGGAGTGAACTATGTTTACACTATTATTATTAGGCATATTAGTCGCCGTCATTATATTGGCGTTCTATATCAGTACATATTTATATGAAAATGACATTACACTCGTCGCACTACTCGTCGTAGTCGTCGGTATCATCGTAAGTATTATACTCGTCGGTTGGATCATGGATAACACCGTAGAGTTTGTAAGTCAAAAACTAGAAATATTCTACAATCCAGACAGTTAGGAGAATGGTGATGATTTTTGAAAATGGTGAACGTGTAATGACCTATCAAAGCAATAAAACACTGACTGATAGCGAAAAAGAATTGATGCAGCAAAAATTTGAAACGTTAAAAACAGACGAAATATACGATATCGTATTTACGACATCTACAGTTAATATTTTGTACCATCCAACGTTAATGATGGACCGTCTAAGCATGATCGACCCATCAGAAGTTGTACTTGAAGTGATTGAAGAAGTGGTAGGTGTTTTAAAATGAGTATTATTATTCAAGATAAAGGACTACTGTCTACAGTAGTTTCATCATCTGAAGCACTCGACAACTTATCTCCACAAATCGCAAATAAACTCGTCGGTAACCCTGTCGATGAAAAGACAATCGAAATGGTCATTCGACCAGCTAAAATTGCATTTACAGAACCGACAGTAATCGCGTTTTCTGGTGCACTATTTAACGTTACAGTTGGCGATAAAAAACTATCTGCTAACCGTATGTACATACTTGACCGTGGAGACGTATTAACATTCCACGATTCTGACCGTGGAGGACGCGTCTACCTTGCGATCGCGGGCGGAATTAAAACGAACGGTTCTAACGTATTAGAGTCCGGAGACGAAATTACGATGCGACGCGATTATACTGAATTACATGACGAAATCTTTAGCATGATGCGAAATCGTTCGACAGTGTCATGGGGAATTGGATCGTATTCACTTGCTGAAGTATATTTATCGGATAATTTCCATATCGTAAAACGTAAAGGTGTCGACGAATCTGTCTATAGAACGTTAGAAGACACGTATGCCGTCACGTTTGAAAAATACCGCTACGCACTTAATTTAGAAGGTGAAGCGGTCGATTATACAGATGATTCGGTCGATAACTACGGTGTATCGGGCGGTGTGTTTTTAAAAGATGGCCAGCCGTTTATCGCATTAAATGACTTTGAAGACTCCACAGAATACACACATATCGGAACGATACCGAGCTATCATATGCATAAGCTCGCGCAAAAAACAAAAGACTCGAAACTTAAATTTACTGAAATTGATGTCGAGCACGCATACGTAAACTTATATAACTACGAAATGTGGAAGAAAAGCCTATTCAAAGCGATCGATTATAAAATCAGTAAAGAACTCGTAAAAGAAAAAATGTAATAACAATTTTTTACCCGACAACATTAATTTGTTGTCGGGTTTTATTTTTCAAAAATTAGACAAACCTAAAAATTAAACGGGCTAAATACTATTAAATGCCTTTTTTTCTAAATTATTAATTTAATTTTTAGCCTTTACAAAAATATAAATTTAGTATAACCTAAACTTTATAAAAATAATTGGAGGTATTGATGATGAAAAAATCAATATATTTACTATTTGTAGCAGTAGTTACTTTATGTTTAGCTGCATGTGGTAATGGAAATTCAGATTCGGAGTCTCAGTCTGATAAGAAAGAATCAAACGAAGGAAAACCAAGCTTAGTCGTCACGACTACTTTCTTAAAAGATATGGTTTCTGTTTTAGAGGAAGGTGTGGATGGATTTGATACACATTTAATCATCCCAGCAGGCGAGGATCCACACGTATACGAACCAAAAGCGAGTGATTTAGATTCACTTAAAAATGCGGATGTCGTTCTTTATCATGGTTTAGATTTTGAAGGACGAATGGCAGATGTGTTATCGAGTGGAGTGTCAGTAACTGAAAAATTTAACGAAAGCAATTTAGAAGAAATGGAAGAGGATGAAGGAATCGTCGTCGACCCGCACTTCTGGTTTGATTTAGATCTTTATCAGCAAGCGATGGAACGTGTAAAAGAAACGCTAATTGAAAATAATCCAGATGGTAAAGAGCAGTATGAAGCGAATTTTGATGCATATGTCGAAGAGTTAAAGGAACTAGATTCATACATTAAATCTAGAATCGATGAAATTCCAGAAAAATCACGTGTCCTTGTCACACCACATGACGCGTTTAACTACTTCTCAAGAGCATACGGTATGGAAGTATTTGCACCTCAAGGTGTGTCGACAGACAGTGAAGTTTCGAACAATCAAATTCAACAAACTGCAGATAAAATTGTAGAAAACAATATTAAAGCAATCTTTATAGAAACGACTACTAATCCTGATCGTATGAAACGACTCCAAGAAGTCGTTAAAGCACAAGGTGGAGAAGTTGAACTTGTGAGTGACGGTAACGAATTATTATCTGACTCTCTAGCGCCTGTTGGAGAAGATGGAGACACGTTCTTAACGATGTATCGTCATAACATCGACGTTATCGTAGATCATTTAAAATAGGGGTGAGTCACATGAGCGTAAATGTAATCGAAGTGAAAGATGTTACAGTCGCTTACGATAATACGCCAGCGGTTTCTAGCTTAAATTTCACGTTAAAAAAAGGAACGTGCACAGCAATCGTTGGACCAAATGGTTCCGGGAAGTCAACGATGATTAAAGCGATTATGCAACTCGTAAAGCCAGTTTCCGGAAAAGTGACCGTCGAAAATAGTAGCAGTAAACAGGCGTTAAAAAATATCGCCTACGTACCACAAAAAGGGGAAGTCAATTGGGACTTCCCTGCTACTGTTTTTGATGTCGTTTTAATGGGACGCTACGTCCATAAAGGGTGGATTAAACGCCCGACAAAAGAAGATAAACAAATTGCTTATGATGCATTGGAAACGATGAAGATGCTTCCGTTTAAAGACCGTCAAATTTCTGAATTATCTGGAGGACAGCGCCAACGTGTATTCCTCGCTCGTGCAATTGCACATAATGCGGATATTTACATTATGGACGAGCCACTTCAAGGTATAGATATTACGACTGAAGAGCTAATAATTAAGACGATGAAGCAACTTCAAAAAGAAGGAAAAACGTTCCTCGTCGTTCATCATAATTTAATGACAGTTCCAGAGTATTTTGACCACGTCGTCATATTAAACAAACAAATTATCGCACAAGGCACAATCGAGGACGCATGGACAAAAGAAAATGTAAATGCAGCTTATTTTGAAAAGGGTGTCGGCACATGGACGTCTTAATGAGTTACACGTTCCAAGTCGTTGCACTTGGAACTGTTATTTTATCTATCGCGAGTGCAGTCATCGGTTCTGTCAGCGTTATTAAAGGACAAAGTTTAATTGGTGATGCGATTGGACATTCGACGTTTCCAGGTGTCGTGTTAGCCTTTATGCTATTCAATGTGATGGAAACATATATACTCGTCGTCGGTGCAATGGTGATGGGTGCAGTGGCGTTCTTTCTGATACAACTTATTACACACGAGTCTAAAATTCCGTTAGATAGTGCGCTAGCCCTCATATTATCAGGATTTTTTGGACTTGGTATGGCGTTAAAAAGTTACGTCCAAGGACACTCGAACTATAGAGGGACTCAAGGGATCGATGATTTTATATTCGGTCAAGCGGCATATATTTTAAAAAGTGATGTGTACTTAATTATCGTGACGTCTGTCATCGGACTTTCGATTTTCTTTATCTTTTATAACGAATTAAAAATATACATGTTCGATTATATATACGCGAAATCTATTGGTATTAACATTAAGTTGATTAATGCATTGATACTCATTATGACATTAGCGATTATATCTGTCGGGTTAAAAGCCGTCGGCGCGATTTTAATTGTTAATATTTTAATTGCACCGACTGTTATCGGTCAACTCTGGTCGAATCGCTATGGTGTCGTTTTGACCATAGCATCTATTGTTGGTGCATTATCAGCATTTATAGGGACATATGTATCTACAGCGTTCACTGGTATCCCTACAGGTCCTGCCATTATATTAGCACTCAGTTTCTTCGTCATCGTTTCGATGCTCTTTTCACCGAAAGGTTTTATTAGTCGAATAATTCGTAATAAACGGTTAGGAGGAGCGCTATGATAGAAGTATTACTCGTACTTATCATGACTGGATTATCGACGAGTCTTCTCGGAGTTTTTCTCGTACTTAGAAAAAGTGGTATGGCAACAGATGCGATCAGTCATACTATTTTACTCGGTATCGTCGTCGTCTTTTTCTTAACTGGTGACTTACGTTCGCCGCTACTTATTATCGGGGCGACACTCGTTGGAATTTTAACAGTGTATTTAATTAATGTCGTTACGGCCTCGAAAATGATGCGTCAAGATGCAGCGATTGGTTTAGTATTTACTGCACTATTTGCAGTCGCAGTCATACTCGTTTCACGTTACGCAAGAAACGTTCACTTAGATATTGATGCGGTATTACTCGGCCAAGTGTTATATGCTCCTTTAAACCGCATCGATCTATTCGGGGTGAGCTTACCGTACGCATTCGTACAGTTGTCGATTATATTTATTATTAACGTTTTATTTGTCGTAATATTTTATAAAGAGTTAAAAATATCGAGTTTTGACCCAGTGTATGCGACGCTCGCAGGATTTAGCGCGATGATTGTCTACTATGTTTTAATGACGCTCGTTTCAGTCACTGCTGTTGCTGCTTTTGACGCGGTCGGCTCGATTCTCGTCATTAGTTTTTTTATCGCACCTGCAGCAACGAGTTATTTAATCGTCAACAGAAGTTTACTTAAAATGATTATATTGTCTCTTGTGATATCTGTCATTAACAGTGTCATTGGTTGTTACATCGGATTCTATTTAGACATCTCAATTTCAGGCGCAGTCGCTTCAATTTCGACGGCAACGTTCTTTATCGTATACATTGGTACGCGTATATTAAAAGCGTACAATCATAAAAATTATATGAAGAAAGAGACTCGAGCGTATAACTCATAGAAAAGTTCAGTTCACTTTAATATTTGAATCATTTAATGTATAATAAGTTAGCTTAAAAGTTGGACGATTGGGTGAGTTGTATGGAATCTGTATTAAAAAAGTCATTTGGTTTAGAGACGTTTCGACCAAAGCAAAAAGAAATTATACAGTCAGTTTTAAACGGTCAAAATACGTTAGGTGTATTACCAACAGGATCTGGGAAATCGTTATGTTACCAAGTTCCTGCATTAATGTTTGACGGTACGACGATCGTCATTTCACCGTTAATTTCGCTTATGCAAGACCAAGTGACAGCGCTTGTCGATAAAGGAATTAAAGCAGCGTATATCAACTCAAACATGACAAAAAAAGATCAAGCGCGAATCGAGCGACGATTATTAAATGGGGATATTGACTTATTATATGTCGCGCCGGAGCGCTTTAAAAATGAAGAGTTTTTAGAAATTATCTCGAGAATTAATATCCCGCTTGTTGCATTCGATGAAGCCCACTGTATCTCAAAATGGGGACACGATTTTAGACCAAGTTATCAAGACGTTATTTCGGTCATCAATGAATATATTGGAGACGCGGTAAAAGTCGCGTTAACTGCGACTGCAACTGAAGACGTTGAGAAAAATATTATAGAGCTTTTAGAAATCGATGAGACGGATGTCTATAAAACGTCAGTAAAACGCGACAATTTAGAGTTAATTGTCAATGACACGTTCCAGCGCGAGCGTTTTATCGTTGACTATTTAAACGAACATAGAGGCAAAAGTGGCATTATATACGCGGCGACGCGTAAAGAAACTGAAAAGATCAGTGGCTTTTTATCAGATAATAATATTGATAACAGAATTTACCACGCAGGACTTACGAAGTCTGAGCGTGAAGAAAATCAAAATGCGTTTATAAAGGATGACGTCAAAGTCATCGTTGCAACGAACGCCTTTGGTATGGGAATCGATAAGGAGAATATCAGGTTCATTATCCACTACAATTTACCTGGAGACCTGGAAAGTTACTACCAAGAAATTGGGCGAGCGGGTCGTGACGGTAAAATGAGCCAATGTATTCTTTTATCGAACCCGAGAGACATTGCGCTCCAACAGTTTTTCATCGACCAATCACAAGCGAGTGACGATGTAAAAGAAAGTATGCGTGAAAAACTCGACCGAATGATTCAATATAACGAAACGTCAAAATGTTTGTCGTCGTTTATCGTAAAATATTTTGATAAAAATGAATACGTGACTGAGTGCGGGGAGTGTTCAAACTGTAAAAGTGACGCGCGTACAGTTGATATGACTGAGGAAGCGAAACTTATTATGACACTCGTTAAACTAGTGTCGCTGTCACCTGAAAAAGTGATTCAAGTGTTACGCGGTGAAGTGAACGATAATATTATTGATTCTGGCTTGACTGAAGTCAGCCAGTTCGGGCAATTATCGAACTACTTAACGAGCGAAATTCACCACATAATCGAAGAACTCGTATTTAGAGGATATATACATTTAGAAAACGATACGTTATACGTCGTGAAGAAGAGTGAAGCGGTACTTAACGGTATAGAAATGATTTACACGGTACCATATCGCACGCAGTTTAAAGAAAAAGTAAGCGTATCGACGGAATCTAGTTTTAACGAGGCTCTTTATCAGCAACTAAAAGATAAGCGTGAAGAACTTGCTGTGGCGCGAAATATAGATGCTGCGCAGATTTTTACAGATGCGTCGTTAAAAGAAATCGCAAAAAAGATGCCAGAAACAAAAGGCGACATGATCAAACTGCTTGGCATCGGAAACTATAAACTCAAACATTACAGCCCACACTTCTTAAAAGTCGTCGAAGAGTATAGTAAGAAATAGGGGAAGAGTCTTTTCATCTTTAGAGGATGAAAAGACTTTTTTTATTGTGGTTCGGGGAGGTCTAGCGGGATTGAGACTTGGTGGGGTCTCTCGGGTCTCTCGGGTCTCTCGGGTCTCTCGGGTCTCTCGGGTCGCTTATTTATAAAAAATGGGTCAAGTCTTAAATATTGTGTAAAATAAAAAATCTCTCTGTTATTCTTTAGCTTCCACGAACGCGCTCACTTTTCTATTTGTTTCTTTATAGGCTTCATTCGCATCAAGAAGAAGTGCGCCAATTAAACGAAATGCAGACTCGACATTTGGAAATACTCTAACAACGCGCTCACGACGTCTTAACTCACTATTTAGTCGTTCGAGTGCGTTTGTACTTTTTAAAAACTTTTGTCTAGCCGCTGGACACATTAAACATTGAATCGCATCGTCAAATCCACTTTCTAAAATTTCTACCGCGTGATTAAATCTTGGATCCTCTGATACAAAGTCTAAAAACTTCTCTTTTGCTTCTCGTGCATGTTGGGGTGTTGTCGTATGAAAAATCTCTCTCAATAATTGACGCGCAGCAGTTGAACCTTTTTTAGGCATTACATTCGTAATGTTTCTTAAGAAATGGACTGTACATCTTTGCCAAGGTGTGCCCGGGAACTCTTCTTGAATCGCCTGCTTTAAACCTTGATGTGAATCTGAAGTAATGAGTTCTGGTTGTGTTAACCCACGATTTTTTAAGTCACGTAAAAAGTGCCCCAGTGATTCTTACTCTCAGCATCATCCACTTTAAACCCAAGTACTTCACGATGACCATCTACACCAATACCGAGCGCAATATACACAGCTTTAGAGACGATTCTATGATTCTCACGTACTTTAATATACATCGCATCTACTGATACATATTTAAATATATTGTGTGTTAATGAACGCTCCGCGAAGTCTTGGATTTCTGGATCTAATCGTTTCATCACGTTAGATACGAATGATTTCGAGACACTTTCTCCGACTAGTTCTTCCACAATTTTAGTGACTTTACGCGTAGACACACCGCTGACTACCATTTCAATCAAAGAAAGCACGAGCGCCTGGTCCTTTCTTTGCCACTTCTCAAATACCTGTGGTGAAAACTCTCCGGAACGTGTTCGTGGGACTTCGAGTTCAATTTTTCCAACTAACGTTGTGAACCCTCGGCGATAACTGCCATTACGATAGTCTTTTCGACTACTGTTTCTTTCATATGAGCCAATACCCATGTATTCATCTCGTTCTTCTTGCATCACTTGATTTAACACTAAAGTTAGAAGACCCTTAGTCATTTCATTAAGGTTACTTCCAGAGATATCCTCTAGAATTTTTTTCATATCTACTGTAAAATTAAGTTGAGTCATTTGTATTCTCTCCCTGTTAATTTTTGTTGGTAACTGAATTATAACAGAGAATACGATGGCTCTTTTTTTCTATTTTACACAATTATATGGACGTAACTTAGATAAAACAGGATACTTAACAAAAATTGGGTCGTGGCCTCTAAATATGTTAAATATATCCGGATATCTAACAAAAACGGGGATTTTATGTTAAATAAAACCGAAAGAATTTGAGTTTTTAATCTTTTAGGATAAAAAGAAACTATCACTCCTCGCTTATTTACAAAAAACAATTGAATTTGTTAGATATATCGAGATAATTAACAAAAACTCCGGATTTAGCCTCGTTTTTGTTAGATAAAAAAATATAATTAACAAAAACACGACGCCAACACCAAAATATGTTAAATATATCCGGATATCTAACAAAAACGGGGATTTTATGTTAAATAAAACCGAGAGAAGTTGAGTTTTTAATCTTTTAGGATAAAAAGAAATTATCACTCCTCGCTTATTTACAAAAAACAATTGAATGTGTTAGATATATCGAGATAATTAACAAAAACTCCGGAACTGGCCTCGTTTTTGTTAGATAAAAAAATATAATTAACAAAAATTGGGTCGTGGTCTCGAAATGTGTTAAATATATCCGGATAACTAACAAAATCGCAAAATTTTTGTTAAATAAAACACACTCAAATAACATTTTTATTCTTTTAGAGTAAAAATTACCGAACGAACACACCAAAAAGCGAGACCCGGAATCAGCATGGTCTCGCTCCTTTTCAACAGAATTATTACGTTCGTTTTTGCGGTAAGTTTTTCATGTACATATAGAAACTTGCTGCGAAGATGATAATGTACCCGATAATCGATAGAATATCTGGGTATTCTCCAAAGAATATGATACTGAACATCGCAGTAAATATAATCGTCGTGTAGAAGAATATCGAGATCTCTTTCGCTGGTGCATAACTGTATGCAATCGTTAGGCCGAATTGTCCTACTGATGCTGCGACTCCTGCAAGTAATAGGAACATGAGTTGTTCACCGGTCATCGGTTCATAGTTATAGATGAAAAACGGCAGTAACGCGACTGTTGAAAATCCTGAGAAATAAAATACGACGGTGTAAAATTTCTCGCGATCTCCGAGGACTCTTAACACAGTGTACGCTCCTGCAGCTGCGAGAGCACCGAGCACCCCGACTAAGGCATCAAATGATGTACTTTCAAACGACGGTTTGATAATAAATATCGCACCAATGAATGCGATAATAATCGAAGTCATTTGGAATCGTCTAATATATTCCTTTAAAAATATTGCGGATAAAATAATCGTGAAAAACGGACTGAGCTTGTTTAAAATATCTGCGTCACTTAAGACGAGTTTATCGAGTGTGTAAAAGTTAAGGATAACCCCGATTAACCCGAGCGTTGAACGCAGTAATAGCAATCCTTGGTTTTCTTTTTTACCAAACAGTGGTTCTTTATAGCGAATGACGAGTACGAGCGCAATCAACATCGCGACGAAGTTTCTAAAAAACGCTTTTTGTACTGTTGGTAAGTCGCCAGAGTATTTTACAAAGAGCGACATTAAACTAAAACCAAGAGATGAAATAATTAAAGCGATAATCCCTTTCGTTATATTGTTCAACTGTATACCTTCTTTATTATTAAAATTACTATCATAGTGTAACACATAGATTGGTATATATCTTTGTCAAAATCTATACATAATTAAGCGATAAAGAACAAGAAAATGTATGATATTCTAAATTTATATCATACATATTGGAGGCAACATATCAATGAAAAAATTATTAGGTGCAGCAGTATTATCAAGCGTTTTAGTACTTGGAGCATGTGGAAATGACGAAAACAAAGACGACATGGAAGGACACGAGCATCACGATCACGACGAAGTTGCTGGTTTAGATGTTGAGTTAACGACTCCTGAAAAAGCAACAGCTGGTGAAGAAGTTGAATTCGTTGCACACGTTACTTCAAACGATGAAGATGTAAACGATGCAGATAAAGTATTATTTGAAGTGTTAAAAGACGATGAAAGCCTCGATAAAATCGAAGGTGAATTTACTGAAAATGGACTTTACAAATTGAACTACACATTTAAAGAAGCAGGAACATACGAAGTGATCTCACACGTTGACGCGAACGGCTTACACACAATGCCTAAAAATGAGGTTGTCGTAGAGTAATTACATTTCTAGACGAAAAAAATAGAATGGCGTAAAATAAGTATCTAAGAATGGTGAACATTCTAATGGAGGTACTTAGATGAAAAAGACGTACATTATTACAGATGCTTTAACAGCAATTGGGCAACGTTTGGCGCATGAACTTGCAAAGCGTGGCCACAATTTAATATTATCTGGAAATGACTACAACGAACTCGAAGCGTTGCACGATGAATTAAAATCATATAGTGATGCGCATCACGAAGTATTTTTACTCGAACAAGCAAAAGAAATCGACTGGCTAAATATGGTCGATAAAATAGATTCAACATACGACGGTTTAAATGGTGTGATTTTTATACACTCCATTGAGACTGAAGATAACGATGTATACAATGTTTCATACGATGAATTTACTGAAGTTATGAACGAACACGTGTGGGGAACGTACCTTGGAGTACGCACGTTACGCAATCAATTGATCGAAATGAAAGAGACGAAAATCATCAATTTAGTAGAACCTGTACGTGAAGAAACATTCGAACACAATTTATATTATGCAGTTACCGGTGCGATAGAAGGACTCACGCATGCGATACAAAGCGAGCTTCGTAAAGAAGATCTTAACGTTTATACGCTAAGCTATCGTCCGACTGAACGAGATGCTTCGTTCAATCCAAACGACGACAGCGCAGTTGGGACTATTTTTAAAATTCTAGATGATGAGATTTCAAATGATAATAACGAAACGATCATCATTCATTAAAAAACCACTCATTTTCGAGTGGTTTTTCTCTATTATGCTTGTAAATAGAGAATCGTGTAGTATAATGATAAATAGAAATTCAGTGAGAATGATTATCAATTAGGCGGTTTCACATGATGAAGAAATTATTTAGGCTAGATGTACTAATCATTGTGCTCATATTAGTATCGATACTTTCTCTATTTGTTGGAGTAAGTAGTTTGCCTTTATCAGATATATTTAATTTAAATGAGCAACAAAAGACAGTTTTATTACATAGTAGAATACCGCGTACTGTATCAATTATCATTGCAGGTGCTGCTCTTGCGACATCTGGTTTAATTATGCAACAGCTCACGCGTAACAAGTTCGTATCACCTACGACAGCAGGGACGATGGAATGGGCGCAACTCGGTATTTTAATCGGAATGATATTTTTCCCGGCAGCGAATATGTTAATGAAATTATCATTTGCAACTGCGCTATCACTTATCGGGACGTTAATCTTCATGCAGATTATTACACGTATTAAATTTAAAGATATCATTTTCGTTCCACTGATCGGTATTATGCTCGGTGGGGTCGTTTCGAGTATCGGGACGTTTTTAGCACTTAGAACGAATAACTTACAATCCATCGGTGCGTGGATGCACGGCAGTTTCTCTACGCTAGTCACTGGGCGATACGAGATTTTATATATTAGTATTCCGTTATTGCTATTAGCAATTTTTTATGCACATCAGTTTACAGTTGCTGGTATGGGAGAAGATTTCTCTAAAAACTTAGGTCTGAATTATAAGCGTGTCGTAAATATCGGACTATTTATTACCGCTGCGATTACAGCAATTGTCGTTGTAACAGTTGGTATGCTACCGTTTTTAGGGTTAATCGTTCCGAACATCGTCTCTATTTTTAGAGGGGATCATTTACGCAGTACGATTTTCTTAACAGCAACACTCGGTGGGATATTCGTTATGATCTGTGACATCATCGGCCGTGTGATTATTTACCCGTACGAAGTGTCTGTTGGACTCGTCATCGCTGTATTTGGTAGTGCAATCTTCCTATTTATGATTTATAGGAGGGTAAAGCATGCATAGTAATAAGAAAAATATAACGCTTTTAATCGTTTTATCAGTCGTTGCACTTGGACTTATAGCATTTTACATGTTGTACGGTATAAATTTTAAGATTTTACATTATCAACTACCGTCAAGAATGCTCCGTACGTTCGCAATTATTATCGTTGCTACCGCAATCGCAGTATCAACGGTAGTGTTCCAGACGATTGTTAAAAATAGAATCATTACTCCGTCGATTATGGGGTTAGATTCGGTCTATGTATTTATACAAACAGCGATCGTATTTATTGCAGGAGTTAGTTCGCCATTACTATTTAATGACGCGTATAACTATTTCTTAAGTTTAATAATACTCGTCATATTTACAGTTTTTGTATTTAAATTCTTATTTAAATTGACGAAAAACAACGTCTTCATACTATTACTTATCGGTATTATACTTGGAACGTTTTTTGGAAATTTAGCAACATTTATGCAAGTGCTAATCTCTCCAGAAGATTTCATGATATTACAAGGACAGTTATTCGGATCGTTTACGAAGATAAATGAAACGTTACTTTATATCACACTCGGTATCGTCATCGTGTTACTTATCATCGTGCTACTCGATTTTTCATCGCTCGATGTGATGGCGCTCGGTAGAGATCACGCGATTAACCTCGGAGTAAACTACGACTTAAAAGTTTCGAAACTACTCATTATCGTCGCGATATTCGTATCCGCATCGACAGCACTTGTTGGACCGATTATGTTTTTAGGGCTACTCGTCGTAAACTTAGCCCATGAAATGTTTAAAACGTATAAACATTTATATCTTATTATAGGAACCACATTAATCAGCATTATCGCGTTATTAATTGGTCAGATGGTTGTACAGTTCGTATTTAAGAATAACATCGAACTAAGTGTTATCATTAACTTAGTAGGTGGAGTGTACTTTATCTATCTCATGCTAAGGAGGAGTAAGGCTTGATACAAATTAAAGGTCTTTCTAAAGCGTATGGTAACAAAAAAGTTGTCGACAACGTGTCACTCGATATAGAAAAAGGGAAACTGATGTCTTTAATCGGGCCAAACGGTGCCGGTAAAAGTACAGTAATCTCGATGGTCACTCGTTTAATGGATAAAAACAGCGGAGAAGTATTGCTAGAAGGTGAAAATTTATTTACAAAACCGGACAATGAGCTCGCTAAAAAAATATCGATTTTAAAACAGAGTAACCATTTAAATTTAAACATTACAGTACGAGAGCTTATCGCATTCGGTCGATATCCGTATTGTAAAGGGCGTTTAAAACAAGAAGATAACGAAAAAATCGACGAAGCAATTAAATATATGGGACTTCAAGATTTACAACATCGTATGATTGATGAGTTATCTGGTGGTCAGCGTCAACGCGCATTTATCGCTATGACAATTGCGCAAGATACTGAATATATATTTTTAGATGAACCACTCAACAACTTAGATATGAAACACTCAGTTCAAATTATGCAAATCTTACGTCGATTATGTCGCGATAAAAATAAGACGATAATTATCGTCATTCACGATATTAACTTTGCGTCGTGTTACTCAGATAATATCGCAGCATTAAAAGATGGCAAATTAAAAATATCTGGCACTAAAGATGAAGTCATCCAAGAAGATATTTTGAGAGATATATACGACATGGACTTACAAATACAAAACGTCTGTGGTCACCGTATTTGTATTTACTTCGATGGTGAAGCTGTTGAATCACGTCAAGTATTTGGGGCAGTCTAGTCGTTTAAATTTTAAGGAGGTGATGGGTGCGCTACAGCTTGAAATTTAGTGGGGGCTAAATTTAGAAGGAGAAGTTTCAATGAACATTAAAAAATTATCTGCATTACTTTTATTATTTTTAGGAGTGATTGTACTTGCTGCATGTAGTAACGGTGGCGGTACAGATCAGTCAGAGACAAAAGAAGAACCAGCTAAAGATGATGAGGAAACTGTAGAAACAACAGTTCCATACACAAATAACTTTGATATGAGTCTTACAACAGAACGTGATAGCGATACTGAAGCTGTTGACGAAACAATTGACGTAATTAAAAATTCTAACAAAGTAGTTTTATTAGACTTAGGGGTTGCATCAACATTTGAAGCACTAGGTTTACAAGATAACGTTATCGCGTTACCTAAAGGTGAGAACGACTCTATTCTTGGACCTGAGCTAGAAACTTATAAAGATGAGAAGTATGTAAACCTCGGTGGGTTAAAAGATTCCAGACTTCGAGAAAATTGCAGAGTTAGATCCAGAAATCATCATGATTGGTGGACGTCAAGCAAACAAACCATCAATCGAAGAATTTAAAAAGGCAGCACCTAACGCATCAATTATTTATGTAAGTGCTCAATCTGACAACTACTTTGAAGACATTAAAGAAATGACGACATTTATCGGAGAATTATACGATAAACAATCAGACGCAGAAGCGTTAAACAAAGAATTAGATGAAAAAATCGAAGAAACTAAAAACTTAGTTTCCGAAAAAGATAAAACGATGATGTTCATCCAAACAAATGGTGGCGACCTATCACTACACGGCCCAGGCGGACGTTATGATTTCTTATACAATCCAATCGGATTCAAATCTTCCGAAGGTGACTCAGAAGACAAAACTGCGTCACATGGTAACCAAATTTCATTTGAGTACATCTCTAAAGCAAACCCAAGTATGATTTTAGTGATGGACCGTGGTGCAGCGATTAGTAACGGTGAGGATGCTACAAAAGTAGACGTACTTAAAACTGATGTTACTAACAACGTAGATGCTGTAAAAGATGATAACATCTTTGAATTAAATTCAGTAAGATGGTACTTAAACTCTGGTGGTCACGCGTCAGCGATTGGCCAACTAGAAGAATTACAAGGGTTTTTAAATGAAGTAAAATAATTAAAAAACGATCCAAGATTTAATCTTGGATCGTTTTTTCTGTATGTTCACCGATAATTCTAACTTCGCGCTGTAACAGCACGTCATACTTTTCTTTAACGACTTGTTGTACGTGGTGAATTAACTCTTCGTAATCACTACCTGTACCGTTGTCGATGTTTACCATAAACCCGGCATGCTTTTTAGAAACTTCCACGCCACCCACTCTATGTCCTTGTAGACCACTATCTTGAATCAGTTTTCCCGCAAAGTGTCCCGGGGGTCTTTGGAATACCGAACCACAAGACGGTAAATCAAGCGGTTGTTTTGATTCACGTAAAAACGTCAGCTCATCCATTTTCGCATTTATTTCAGATGAACTACCTTCTTCTAATTTAAATGTCGCTTCGACGACTAAATATCCATTCTCTTGAACGATACTTTGTCTATATCCGAGGTGTAATTCCTCATTTGTTAAAGTTAATAATTCTCCATCTGGCGTAATTACTGATGCTTCTACGAGGCAGTCTTTTAATTCGCCACCGTACGCTCCAGCGTTCATATATACAGCGCCTCCGACGCTGCCTGGAATGCCACACGCAAATTCTAATCCAGTTAGTGAATGGTCGCGCGCAAAACGTGATACGTCAATAATTCGACTACCACTGCCTGACGTAATATAATCGCCATCACGTTTAATTTCTTTTAACTCTAACGTGTTTAACACAATCCCTCTAATGCCACCGTCTCTAATAATTAAATTCGAACCATTTCCAAGATACGTAATTGGTATTGAATACTCTTTTGCAAAACGGATAGTTTCCATTGCATCGTGAATATTATATACTGATATATAGTAATCTGCATTACCACCAGTATGTGAATACGTATAGCGTTGTAATGGTTCATCTGTTTTAATGACAGAATTTGTTAGACGCTCGCGTAAGGATTTTTCAATGTTCATAACAAAAGTCCTTTCTCAATACGAATCAATTACTATTATAAACGGGAATACAAAAAAAGACTAGAATAACCATGCAAGAGGAAGGGTGAGATTCTAGCATGTTTCGATATTTAAAGTTAACGATATTACTCGGCACAGTCTTCATTATATCTGCGTGCCAGTCATCGTTAGAAAGTGACATCCAGCAATATGAAGAAAATATGGAAGATATTTATGAACTCGACCGACAATTTCTTGAGGCACTCGACGAACTCGACTTAAAGCAACTAGAGACAGTCTATGCAACAGAGGCAGATGTTTCAAAAGATGACATCGCTGAAATTAAAAAAGTAGTCGATGAATCTCTCGTCCCATTGTCGACTAAAATGAATGAAAAAATAGAAACGGTAGAAGTTTCAAACGAAGAGTTAAAAGAAGTGCATGAAGATTATGTAGAGAGTTTAGAGTTAAAAGAAACGTTCGCGAAAGAGCTCGGACGTGGGATCGATTTATATTTATCGTATAAAGAGTCGACAAATCAACTCATTAAAGACGGTGAAGCCGTCAGTGCGGCAAAAAAAGAACGTCAGTCTATTATCCAAGGCAACCACTCTAAAGTAGCTGCAGCAGAAATCGACCAAGTGATAGACATCGTCAATGAGCGTAGTGGTGAGCTTGAAGAAAATGTCGGTTTATTACAAAGCGATAACGATGTAGCTGAGAAACAACGCATTGTGGATGAAGTACTAATGCCAATTTTAGATACACAAATCGACAAATTAAATCAATTATCACTTGAAACTGACGAAGCAAAATCTGTACGAAGTATCAGTTTAGAAATGTTTTATACATTCAAATCATATTACAAAGAACGTATTAACATCATCCAAGTATACGAAGAAGAACAAAATCTTCAAATTCAAAACATCGTTCCAAAAACAGAATCGTTTAATAAACTTGATATGACGTACTCAGAAAAACTGAATCAATTAAAAGAATCTACAAAATAATAACTGCACATCAATATTTGAGGTGCACCCCTAAAGTTGGACACTAAAATCCAACTTTAGGGGTGTTTTTGTATGAAGTATAAAAAGCATAGCTTTGAATTTAAGGTAAAAGTAGTTAATGAATATTTAAATGAAGCAGGAGGATATAAATTTTTAGGTGAAAAGTATAATGTGGATAGATTGCTTGTTCAAACATGGGTAAAACAATACAACACATATGGCTATCAGGGCCTCACTAAATCTCTAAGTAATACTCAATATACTAGTGAATTTAAGCGAGCTGTTTTAAAATATAGAGAAGAAAATCAATTGTCTTATAGAGAAACAGCGGAACACTTTGGTATCAAGCATTTTTCAACAATCGCTAACTGGAATCGCAAGATTCAAGAAGGTGGCCCAGCTGCTCTAGAGGGCAAACAAGGGAGACCAATAAAACATATGCCTAATAAAGAAAATAACCAAAAACAAGTATCGAAGAGTGAACCACTGAATGAAACAGAACGCGAAGAGTTAGAACGTCTAAGAGAAGAACTAAGAATGAAAGAACTGGAAAATATCATTCTAAAAAAGTTAAATGCCTTACCGACAGATCCAACAGACAAAAAACGAAAGTAGCGCTTGAGGTAAGGCAAGAAACGACTTATACACTAAAAGAGATTTTAACAGTGTTGAAGCTACCGAAGTCTGTATATTACTACTGGATAAAACATATGGATGATCAGAAACAAAAAGATCGATGGCTAGTAAATAAAATTAAAGAAATTGTATCAAAACATAAAGGTAGATATGGTTACAGAAGAATCAAAGCGATACTCGAAAACAGAGAACAAATTGTGGTGAATCATAAGCGCTTGTTACGCATTATGAAAACCTATAATTTACTATGTCAAAAATTCAAAAACAAATCGAGAACACGTTACAGTTCATATAAAGGACAAGTTGGAAAAGTCGCTCCAAATAAGGTAAAGCGTAACTTTAAGCCGAAAACATTTAATCAACTATGGGTCACAGATGTCACAGAGTTTGCGTTACCTATCAAAGGCAAGAAACTATATTTATCAACGATTATGGATTGTTATAACTCTGAAGTGATTGCCTATCAATTAAGTCGTTCACCAAACCTAGCAATCGCTATAAATCCTTTAAATAAAGCACTTGAGGAACACCAACACAATCTAAACCAATTAGTTGTTCACTCGGATCAAGGATTTCATTATCAGCATAGTAGTTGGGGAAATACCATAACAGAATATGGTGCAACAATGAGTATGTCACGTAAAGGAAACTGTTTAGATAATTCACCGATGGAGAACTTCTTTGGCTTATTAAAGCAGGAAATGTTTTATGGAGAAGTATTCAAGACATATGAAGCATTAGAGATTGCAGTACATGAATATATTAGATACTATAATAAAGATAGAATTAAGCTAAAATTAAAAGGCATGTCTCCTGAAGAATTCAGGAAACATACCTTACAATCTGCATAATTCCAAAAGTCCAACTTTTGGGTAGCACATCATATTGATGTGCAGTTTTCCATTTCATTATTTCTTTGTCGGATCTTCCATTTTACCGTCACGTATTCTAGAGATGATAATGTTTCTAGAAATGACTGTAACCATCCAAAATGCGAATACAATCACAAAAATCCAAGATACGAGTGCGTTATTTTGGAAATCCAGTACGTATAAAAACACAACGATTAAAAGTGTCGCGTTAATCGTGTCTAAAATCGTCCAACGTTTTAATTCTCTTTGCATATTTTTCACCCTTTCAAATTGTACTAAATTGATTTTAATTTGATTTTAATATAAAACCGTGATAAATTAATTAAAGCTATTAAGGAGTTGTTCAAGATGTTAACAAAGATAACATCAATCGAGTCATTTGACCGATTGCTCGAAGAAAAGCCATATTTTTACTTTATGAAACATAGTAACACATGTCCAATCTCTGCGACAGCGTTTGAGGAGTTTCAAAAGTTTCACTATGAACGTGATATCGATGGCTATTATTTAATCGTTCGAGATCACAGAGAACTTTCAAACTACATTGCTGAAAAATTTAACATTAAACACGAATCACCACAAGCGTTTTACTTTGAAAATGGTGAAGTGAAGTGGCACGATTCACATAGTAAAATAACAGTTCAAGCACTTGCACGTGTTGAAGATTAAAACAGGAAACTGAAATGTTTCCTGTTTTTTTATCCAACTGGAGCAAACATAATTCTATTTTGTCCTTGTTTTTTCGCTGCAAAAAGCATGTTGTCTGCTTGGCGAATGACGTCTTTTTTAAGCATCGTCTGAGTCGACTTATAACCGATGCCAATAGATACAGTCATGTTAACGACGTGCGTATCATCAATGTGGAACTTTGTATGTTCAACAGTGTAACGAATCGCCTCACCAAGACGGACTGTCTGGTCAAACGATAAATTTGGAATGACCATCGAGAACTCTTCTCCTGTACTTCTAAACATCTCCCCACCTGTAGGTAGATGGTTTTTTAACAGGCGAGCAATTTGTTTAATGAGCTCGTCCCCAGAATCATATCCGTTGATATCATTAAAAAACTTAAAGTTATCGATGTCGATTAATAATATGCTGACGTTTTCTTCTTCTTTAAACAATTTGTCGATGAAGCGGTCAAACATTTTAACGTTACCAAGTTTTGTGAGACGGTCGTAATATTTATATTTTTCTCTATTGATAAAGAAGTTAAATGTTCGATTAATGTCTTCGTATACTAACAATATAAAGATAGTTGCACATAAAGACGATAAGAAAAATGCGACTAACGTCTTATCGCTAATTGGTGTGACGAAAATATACAACGTAATCAAGTACACGACAGTGAAAAGTCCACTCGACAATATGATAATACTCGTCCTAGGTGTCTTAATGAACGGTACAATCATTTGATAAAGAACCATGAGCACTAAAAATATCACAAACTGGATGAGGTCGTATTGAAATAAGAAATGATAAAACAAAAATACGATTGCAATCGATAATATTTTATACGGTATTTTATTGTGTAAAAACAATAGAATCATCGGTATGTAATATAACGATAACGTGACGTCCCCGATATGTAAAGGGACCATAAGTGATAATACGGCTAGAGCAGTCATCATTAAACTTTGGAATAGGAGTGGATTTTTAACGCCTTTTCTAAATTTATACTGCAATCTATAAAATACATAGATTCCACTAATAATGAGCGCGATATTTAATATAAAGTTTATAATCATTTGCATACCGCCTTTTTGAGCAAATTCATATCATATTATACAGTGTTTTAAATTTAAATGAAATTAAGTGGTAGGAGTATTTAATAGCGAATTATGATATAGTTAATAAGAATAATTAGCAGGTGAGGATATGTATACATTATTTCTATTAATATTATCTGCAATCATATCATTCATCGTTGCACCGATATTTATAAAGTTAAGTTATAAGTTTGGGTTTGTCGATTATCCAAACCATAGAAAACAACATGCGAAACCAATGCCGTTTTCCGGCGGGATATCGATTTTTGTATCGTTTGTAATTACATTAATTATCGCTCGACCGATCGAACCAGAATACATACCGATTATTCTCGGTGGAGGGTTAATTGTATTAATTGGTATTATCGACGATAAATATGATCTAAAACCGAGTATTAAATTCATTGGACAACTCGTTGTTATTACGATACCCGTGATGTTTGGGGTTGTCATTGATACGATTACGCCGTTTGGGATAACGGTAGATTTTGGTATATTTGCGATTCCATTTACGTATTTATGGATCGCAGTGATCATTAACGCAGTTAACTTAATTGATGGATTAGACGGATTAGCCTCTGGTGTAACAGTTATAGCTTTAGCAAGTATTGCAGTAATTGCGATTTTACAAAATAATATATTTGTCATGATGATAAGCGTGATTCTTATCGGGTCAACGCTCGGGGTTTTATATTATAACTTCTATCCAGCGAAACTCTTTTTAGGAGATAACGGATCGATGTTTTTAGGGTATGTACTCGGAGTATTATCGATATTAGGATTTAAAAACGTGACGTTTTTCTCTATTTTATTCCCAATTATCATTCTTGGCGTACCGTTTATCGATATAACATTTGCAGCCGTTAGACGGTATAGAGAAGGAGTCTCACTGACGCGCGCCGATAGAGGGCATTTGCACCATAGGTTACAATACTTAGGGTTTACGCACCGTCAAAGTGTGATTTTACTTTACTTTATGGCAACGCTATTTGCGTTTGCATCAGTAATTTTATATTTATCTACAGTGACAGGTGCAGTACTCATTTGTTTACTGCTTATCTTATCGGTCGTCATTATAGTAGAAGCGACGGATTTGATAGGATCAACCCGCCGCCCGATTTTAAGATTTGTTAAACGAATGTTTATATATATGAATCGCTAGACGAGTGTACGTTCTGCCATTTCTACTTCTGAAGTAGACATCGTAAACGTATCACTCGTTATTTTTTGGAGTTCACTTTTAACATCTTCTACTTTTTCTTCTGAAATGATCAGTTGATACGTGACTTTGTCTGTATATTTCTGATCTCTAATCTCGATTTGTTCTTGTTCTAAAAAATGTTCGAAACGTTTCGTGAATGTATAATCTAATACGATCATGGACGGCACCATCGGAACGAGATATACTTTACCGCTCGCTTTTACAGCTTCAGCAGCTCCACTTGAATATGCGCGGATTAGCCCACCGGCTCCGAGCTTAATGCCACCGAAGTAACGCGTAACGACGATCGTCGTATTGTACAACTCTTCACGCTTTAATACTTCTAAAATTGGAATGCCTGCTGTTCCTTGAGGTTCTCCATCATCATCGGCTCGCTGAATGAGTGCATTTTCTCCAATAATGTAAGCACTACAATTATGAGTTGCGTCTTTATGTGTTTGCTTAATTTCATTTATAAATTGTTTTGCTTCATCTTCAGTTTCAGTACGTGCGATATACGATATAAACGTTGAACGTTTAATATCGATTTCAACAGACGTATTTAATTTGTTCATGTAAATTTGTTCCATCGTGTACACCTCTTTAAAACAGTTTAACATAGAGCGGTTTTAGTGTAATATAGAAACGAGTGCTAATATGTGAGGGATATTTATGAAAATAGCAATTGTAGTAGATTCAACAGCATACTTATCAGATGAAATTAAAGAAAAAAATGACATTTATACAATACCTTTAAACACAATTTTTGGCGATGACACGTACCGAGAAGATATCGATATTACGCCTGAAGAATTTTATGACAAAATGCGCGCACAAGAAGAACTTCCTATGACGTCTCAACCGTCTATTGGAGACTATATTCTTCTATTAGAAGAACTTTATAAAAAAGGGTATACAGACGTGATCAGTTTCCACTTATCGAGTTCAATTAGTGGAACATTACAAAACGCAGTCGCAGCGGGACAAAGTGTAGAAGGAATTACACTACATGCAGTCGATTCAAAAATCGCGTGTACGCCACTCGGTTTACTTGCAGTCTATGCCGCGCAACATAAAGATGATACGCCACTAGAAGAGTTGTTAGAAACACTCAACCGTTTTACCAATAAAGACTATTTAGACGCATACTTTGTCGTCGATGATCTAACGAATTTAAAAAAGGGTGGTAGACTTTCAAACGCACAAGCGTTCGTCGGTCAATTGCTAAAAATCAAACCGATTTTACAATTTGAAGAAGGTAAAATCGTTGCGATTCAAAAAATCCGTACGAAGAAAAAAGCGTTAAGTAAAGTAGAAGACCTCGTTCAAGAAGCCATCGACAAACAAGCAGGCGACAATATCGTGTTAACGGTCATTCACGCTAATATTGAAGATGAAGCAAAAGAATTCCAAGCAAAACTTGCAAGTAAATTTAAAGATGCAACAGTACTTATCAGTCACTTTGGACCAGTTATCGGTACACATTTAGGTGAACATGCAATCGGAGTCTCGATTACATCGTTTGATGTCGATGTCACAGGATTTTAATCAATCATAAATATTATATATAAACACGCAGCGTATTTCGTTGCGTGTTTTTTTATTGGAGTGTATATGAAATTTACAAGAACGAAATCAAACACAACGATTTACTCTAAAGTCGGTGTTAAAAAAGAAAATGGTGCGTACAAATGCATAAGATGTGGCAATCAAAATCAGAATCTATTTTATTCGTATTCAGATTTCTTCGGAGACGTCACGTATTGTATGCACTGCGTGACACTTGGTAGAAGCGATAGCCGTAAACCGTTACGTGTTATCTCACCGATACGCTACCGTAAGTTTATGCCGTATGTTTTAAACTTTGAGTTAAACTCCGAGCAGTTAAAAGCGCAAACACGTATTGTAGATGCGATTCAACATAATCACGATCTAATGATTTATGCAGTAACTGGAGCAGGGAAAACAGAAATTACATTTCGCGGTATACAATATGCAAGAAGTTTAGGTATGAATGTATTATTCGTTTCGCCGAGAATCGATGTCATACGAGAAATATATTTACGGTTAACAGATGCGTTTAAAGACGCACGGATCGACTTATTATACGGAGAAGAAAAAATTGAAGCGGATTTTGTCTTTACAGTGTCGACAGTCCATCAATTGTTTAATTTTAGAAATCATTATGACGTTATTATTATCGACGAAGTAGATGCCTTTCCACTCGCTCGAGATGAAGTGCTCGAGTCACAAATCCAGCAATCAAAATCAACTAACGGAGTCATCATTTACTTAACTGCGACGCCGAGTAAAACTTTAATTAAGGATGTTAAAAAAGAACATATCGTCTCGATTACACGTAGGTATCACGGAGATCCTCTCGTCATGCCAAAAGTGTTTTTTACAAATGTGAAACAACATTTAAAGAAAAAGAAATTGCCGAATAGTTTCTCGCGTTTATTAAAAGAATCGATGTCAAAAGATAGAAAGGTGTTTATATTCGTACCTCACATCGACTTATTAGAGCCGATTAAAAATGTCATTATGAAAGAATTTAAAACGGTCGAAACGATTTTTAGTGGAGATCCTCATCGTAAAGAGAAGATGGATGCTATGCGAAACGGTCACATCGATATTATGATCACAACGACAATTTTAGAGCGCGGTGTCACATTTAAATGTTTAGACGTTTTCGTCATTCACGGTGAATATTTTGATGACACGTCACTCATACAAATCGCAGGACGCGTTGGACGTAAACTCGAAGATACGAAAGGCAACGTTTATATTTTTGCAAAGCACAATACGCTCGGCATCATAAAAGCATTAGAAAAAACGTATCGGTTTAATAAAGGAGATGTAAAACTATGAACTGCGTGTATTGTCATAATGAGATAGAAAGGGACTATAATCTAATTAATATATTTCTACAACCGTCTTGTTTATGTGACGGTTGTTTATCTGAATTAATGGAATTAAAAATCGATGAATCGTTTCAGTTTCATGATATGAATGTCGTAACGTTGTATGAGTATGAACGAATTGTAAAGCGGATGATACGGCGATATAAGTTTTTAGGAGATGTCGCGCTAGAAAAGGTGTTTTCGATGTTTGTAAAAGAAAAAATCCGGCTATATGATAAAGTAATCCCGGTCCCAATATCAAAGCTTCGTTTAAAAGAACGTGGGTTTAATCAAGTGACGCGCATATTAGATGATGCGGGCGTTAAATACGACGATATTTTGACGTCACATCGAACGATGCGTCAATCACAACTTTCTAAATATGAAAGAGAGACAGAGGTTAATCCATTTTCAATGCGAGAGGATATTGATTTAAAAAATCAGTCGATTATAATCGTCGACGACATATTTACGACCGGAGAAACTGTGCGCCAAGTGAGTGAAATATTAAAGGCGCATAATCCAAAGCGTATCGATGTGTTAACGTTTTCTATATCTAGAAAACTTTGATATAATTAAGGTACAAGATAACATTAGGAGGTATCATCATGATTAGAGTCGAAATTAGAGGAGAAAACATCGAAGTCACTGATGCAATTCGTTCATTTATCGAAGATAAGGTAAATAAATTAGATCGTTATTTTAACGATCAGCAAGACGTATTTGCACACGCAAACATCAAAACGTACCACAACAAAATGGGGAAAGTAGAAATTACAGTCCCAATGAAAGGCTTAACATTACGCGCGGAAGAAAGACATGACGACTTATACACTGCAGTAGACGCAGTCGTTGAAAAATTAGAACGTCAGATTAGAAAACATAAAACTAAAATTAACCGTAAATTCCGTGAAAAAGATGCAAGCCACGTAGATTTATTCCAAGTGTTAAGTGAGCAACCAGAAGAATCTAAAGATGACGATGATATTAAAATTGTAAAATCTAAAGAGTTTACGTTAAAACCGATGGATGCTGAAGAAGCAATTCTACAAATGGATATGCTTGGTCACGATTTCTTCGTGTTTAACGACCGTTATAGAGAAGCGACAAGTATCGTTTACAAACGTAAAGATGGTAAATACGGTTTAATTGAAACAAATTAATTGAACATCTAAGCCTCTAGCAAAAAGCTAGAGGCTTTTAATGTGTAAGCTTTTATTTTCAGCAAAAAATTTGGTAAAATGTAATGATAATGATTTTATAAGGAGAAATTTCGATGAGTATGTTGCGTAAATTATTCGACGGCAATAAACGCGAACTTAAATCTCTTGAAAAAGAAATGAAAAAAGTACTCGCGCTTGAAGAACGCTATAGCACATATAGCGATTCTGAACTACAGCAAGAAACTGAAAAATTTAAAGCGAAATTAACTGAACATAGTGAAGATAGAAAAAAGCAAGACAAAATTTTAGATCAAATTTTACCAGAAGCATTCGCTGTTGTACGTGAGGCATCTCAGCGTACGTTAGAAATGAAACCATTCCCTGTACAAATTATGGGTGGTATTGCACTTCATAAAGGCGACATCGCAGAGATGAAAACCGGTGAAGGTAAAACGTTAACGGCGACGATGCCGGTATATTTAAATGCCTTAACAGGACGCGGTGTACACGTAATTACTGTTAACGAATATTTATCTTCAGTACAAAGTGAAGAGATGGCAAAGTTATATAACTTCCTAGGGTTAACAGTTGGACTCAACTTAAACCAAAAAAATAGTGAAGAAAAACGTGAAGCGTATAACTGTGATATTACGTATACGACAAACAACGAGCTCGGATTTGACTACTTACGAGACAACATGGTCGCATATAAAGAAGATCGTGTGCAGCGTCCGTTAAATTACTGTGTCGTGGACGAGGTCGACTCGATTTTAATCGACGAAGCGCGTACACCGTTAATTATTTCAGGTCAAGCAGATGAGCGCGTGACGGAATACCAACAAGCACAATTATTTGTATCAACGTTAAAGAAAGAACAAGACTATACGTATGACGTGCGTAAAAATACGATTCTTTTAACTGAAGATGGTATGACAAAAGCGGAGAAATGGTATAAGTTAGATAACCTTTACGACGTTAAAAATGTTTCGACGCTTCACCATATTAACCAAGCGTTAAAAGCAAACTATACGATGGAGCGTAACGTCGATTATGTCGTGAATGACGGAGAAGTATTAATCGTCGACAAATTTACAGGTCGTACGATGCCAGGGCGTCGTTTCTCTGAAGGGTTACACCAAGCGTTAGAAGCAAAAGAAGCGGTTGAGATTCAGCGCGAATCTAAAACACTCGCATCTATTACGTTCCAAAACTTCTTTAGGCTATACAATAAGTTATCGGGTATGACAGGTACAGCTAAAACTGAAGAAGAAGAATTTTTAGATATTTACAATATGCGCGTTACGCAAATTCCGACGAACCGTCCGGTTCAACGTGAAGACTTAAACGATAGAATTTATTCGACAAAAGATAATAAATATAAGGCAGTCATCGAAGAAGTTGTCGAACGTTATAAACGTGGTCAACCGGTCTTAATCGGTACAGTCGCGGTAGAAACGTCAGAAATTATTTCTGATTTACTGCGTCGAGCGGGTGTACGCCATAACGTATTAAACGCTAAAAACCACGAACAAGAAGCTCAAATCGTTGAAGATGCGGGTCAACGTGGACAAGTTACAATCGCTACAAACATGGCCGGTCGTGGTACAGACATTAAGCTCGGTGAAGGAGTTAGAGAGCTCGGTGGACTTGCAGTTATCGGTACAGAGCGTCACGAATCACGTCGTATTGACGATCAGTTACGTGGGCGTTCAGGGCGTCAAGGTGACGTCGGAGTGAGTACGTTCTACTTATCCTTAGAAGACGACTTAATGAAACGTTTCGGATCTGAACGTATTCAAGCGATGATGGAAAAACTCGGTATGGAAAATGAAATGTTAGAAAGTCGTTTTATTACACGTAATGTAGAATCTGCACAAAAGCGTGTGGAAGGAAATAACTTCGACGCACGTAAACGTGTATTAGAATATGACGAAGTGTTAAGAACACAACGTGAAATTATATACGGTGAACGTAACGAAATTATCGACAAAAAAGACGTGAGAGACTTACTTCACGGTATGATCGATAACTCTATTGAACGCACAATTCACTATTACAATGACCAAGACAGTTCAATGATCGACTATGAAACGTTTAAAGAGTTGCTCGAGCAGTATTACGTTCGTGAAGGTGAAATTGAAATGGATGACTTAGTCGGTCAATCGACGGAGTCAATTATCGAACTCATCAAAGAAAAAGCGTATAAAGAGTTAGAGCGTAAAGAAGAGATTTTAACACCTGAACGTATGCGTCAATTTGAGCGCATGATGATGTTACGTACGATCGACCAAAAATGGACAGAGCATATCGACTCGATGGACCAACTCCGTACAGGTATTCACTTAAGATCTTACGGACAAATTAACCCGTTAAGAGAATATCAAAACGAAGGGCTAGAAATGTTTGAAGAGATGATGAACGCAATCGAAGACTCAACAGCACGTATGACTCTAAAATCAGAAGTACAATCTGACGAAGAAATTAAACGTGAACAAGTCGTCGATAAAAATAAAATGCAAGCATCTGACGGTAAAAAGAAAATGAAAAAGCAACCGGTCGTTAAAAAACAAACAGTTGGCAGAAACGATCCATGTCCATGTGGGTCTGGTAAAAAGTACAAAAACTGCCACGGTGCTTAAGGAGAAAATTATGGAAGTAAGTGAAATTAAAAGCTTTATAGAAGAGATGCGTACGAAACTAGAAAAATTTAGGGGGTCTCTTTGACTTAGAAGAAAAAGAGACACAAATTCGTGAGTACGAAGAACTAATGGTCGAACCTAACTTTTGGGACGACACAGATAAAGCAAACGAAATTATTGAAAAAAATAACCAGTTAAAACGCGTCGTCGATGGATTTAATACGCTAGAAGACGAAGTGAATGACATCGAGGTGTCTTTAGAATTATTGAAGGAAGAAAACGATCCGGATTTACAGGAAATGATGGAAGAGACGATTCAAAACGTCAAAAAAGAATCCGATGAATTCGAGTTAAACATTCTTTTAAGTGAAGAGCACGATGAACAAGATGCGATTTTAGAACTTCATCCTGGAGCGGGTGGTACTGAAGCACAAGACTGGGCAGAGATGCTTCTGAGAATGTATCAGCGTTTTATTGAAAACCAAGGATTTAAAACAGAAGTGTTAAACTATCTCGCTGGAGATGAAGCGGGTGTGAAAAGTGTGACGCTCAGTGTTAAAGGTCCGTTTGCTTATGGATTATTAAAAGGTGAAAAAGGCGTCCATCGACTCGTTCGTATTTCACCATTTGACTCATCAGGACGAAGACATACGTCATTTGTGTCGTGTGAAGTAACACCACAGTTTAAAGACTCTGAAATTAATATCGAAATTAATCAAGAAGATATTTCAATTGATACGTACCGAGCAAGTGGTGCTGGGGGGCAGCACGTGAACACGACAGATTCAGCGGTACGTATTACACACCGTCCAACAGGAGTCGTAGTTACGTGTCAAAATGAACGTTCACAAATTAAAAACCGTGAAACGGCACTGAAGATGTTAAAGTCAAAACTTTATCAGCTAGAACTAGAACGTCAACAAGAAGAAATCGCGGCTTTAAAAGGTGAGCAAAAAGAAATTGGATGGGGATCGCAAATTCGTTCATACGTATTTCACCCATATTCGATGATAAAAGATCACCGTACGAATTACGAAGTCGGTAATGTCGACAAAGTAATGAACGGAGTTTTAATGCCGTTTATCGACAGTTATTTAAGATGGCACTTAAATGTTTAAAACATTATTTATGACAAAATGTTTATATATGATAAAATATAGGTATGTAAAAGTATGAATAAGCTTTTAAAAATTTATTAGAGGTGACCATTATGAAAAAGTTCTTATCAACGTTTTTATTAGGTTCAACGTTAGTATTAGCAGCGTGCGGCGGGGGCGGCGACTCTGCAGACAATGGTGACGACTCAAGCACTGACGAAGCACATCCAGGAGAACAAGTTGCAAAACAAAACTGTTCATCTTGTCACGGAGCTGACTTCACAGGAGCTTCAGGTCCAGCACTAGCGGGCACTTCATTAAGTGAAGATGAATTTACAGATATCGTGAAAAACGGTAAAGGCGGAATGCCAGCGTTTGGTAGTTTATCAGACGAAGAAGTTAGCGACTTATACGACTACTTCACGAAATAAAACTCGTAACGCTTTGTCACTCGACAAAGCCTTTTAATTAATGGAGACAAATATGAAGCGATTTTTATTAAGTTTAATGGCAGTTGTTATTTTGTCAGCGTGCACGTCTAACAAAGAAACGACTGAAGAAAGCCGTGTGGCGTCAGAAATGCACCGCGGAGAAGTTGTTTATAAGCAGACGTGCGTTGGATGTCACGGCGTCGATTTAAGAGGACGCGGCAGTAGTGCAAAAGATCTATCTCAAATCGGCAGCGAAAAATCACCAGAATATATCCGTTCGATTATCGAAAATGGTACGAGAAGTATGCCGAGCGACTTAGTAACGGATGAAGAAGACTTAGATGCACTCGTAGAATGGCTAATGGAACAGAAGTAAATGTTACGTAAATACTAGGCGCTGTAACAAACAGCGCCTTTTTATTATGGTGTTATATCTATTCTGTTACATTTATGTTACAACGCGAAAAACAGCAAAAATATGTGCTATAGTTTGATTTACATTCACTAATTTTATATTTATCAACTTTGAATTTTACTTTTATTATTTATATACGTTTATTTAATACATAGTATTCAGGAGGACATTAGAACTTATGAAGAAGACAGTATTTTCAGTAGCAACATTAACAGCATTAACAGGGACATCACTTACAGCAAACGCAGAAGAAGTTATCGTTAAAGAAGGAGATACACTTTGGGGTATCGCTAACGAAGTTGGCACGACAGTTGAGAAGTTAAAAGAGTTAAACAACTTAAACAGTGATTTAATTCACCCAGAAGATGTTTTAACATATGAAGTTGAAGCAGTAGAAGAAAACAACGGTAATACATACACAGTAAAAGCAGGCGACACTTTATGGCAAATTGCTTTAGACCACGGTATGGATTTAGATGAGTTATTCGCAGTAAACAACCTTTCATCAGACTTAATTCACCCAGGACTTGTATTAACAGTTGGATCACAAGTTGAAGCGGTTGAAGAAGTCGCACAAGTTGAAGAAGTTGTTGAAGTTGAAGCAGTAGAAGAAGTTGTAGAGCCTGTAGTAGAAGAAAATGAAGTAAACGAAGTTGCTTCAGGTGTTTACCACATCCAAGCTGGAGACACTTTATACTCAATCTCACGTGCAACAGGACTTTCTGTTGACGAGCTAAAAGCATTAAACGGTTTAACAAGCGATCATATCGTTGCAGGTGACGTACTTGTATTAGAAGGTAACCCAGTTGTTACTGAAACAGTAGAAGAAGTACAAACTGAAGAAGTAGTAGAACAAGTTGAAGAAGTGCAAGAAGTACAAACTGAAGAAGTAGCAGAAGTTGAAAACAACGTTCAAGCAGAAGCTGAAAAAGCAGTACAAGAAGCTGCAGCAGCTCAAGCAGAAGCTGACAGAATTGCAGCTGAAGAAGCAGCAGCGGCTCAAGCAGAAGCTGAAAGAGTAGCAGCTGAACAAGTAGCAGCAGCTCAAAAAGCTGAAGAACAACGTATTGCAGCAGAGCGTGCAGAAGCACAACGTGTTGCTAAAGAAAAAGCAGCAGCTGAAAAGAGAGCTCAAGAAGAAGCAGCTAAAAAAGTACAACAAGCACAACAAACACAACAAGCACCAGCAGCTTCAGCACCATCTGTAAATAGTTCACAGTTTGCTGGTTTATCTAACTACTATGACTGGGGATGGTGCACATGGCACGTATTTGAAAAACGTGCGGCACTCGGTAAACCTGTCAGCAACATGTGGGGCAACGCAAATAACTGGGTAAACGGAGCAAGTGCGAATGGATTTGCTGTTAACAACACACCATCAGTTGGAGCAGTTGCACAAAGTTATGCAGGTACAAACGGAGCAGGTGCATTAGGTCACGTTGCAGTTGTCGAATCAATCAACGGCGACGGATCAATCACAATCTCAGAAATGGGTTGGAACGGTACTGTAGGTGTTGTAAGCTACCGTACAATTCCAGCATCACAAGTATCAACATTTAACTACATTCACTAAAATATAAAAATCAAGCACCCGAACGGGTGCTTTCAGGCTGTAGACAAAGTCTCTTATGAGATGACGTCTACAGCCTTTTTTTATAAAATATAATTAATATGATTATTTTGGAGGGAAATCATGTTAGGAAAATCATTAAATTCACGTGATCAAATAGAATTTGTAGCGATTAGCGACCTCGTACCAAAAGATCATCTACTAAGAAAAGTGGATGCCGTATTAGATTTAAATTTTGTGTATGATTCTGTAAAGGATAGATACTGTTTAGATAATGGTCGACCTGGGATTGATCCAGTAATTCTTGTAAAAATTGTGTTGATTCAACATTTATTTGGTATAAAATCCATGCGACAAACAATTAGAGAAATTGATACAAACGTTGCTTATCGTTGGTATCTTGGTTTTGGATTTCATGATAAGGTGCCACATTTTTCAACCTTTGGAAAGAATTATGCACGTCGCTTTAGTGACGGTCAATTATTTGACGAGATTTTTGAGCATATTTTAGAAATCGCGATGTCTCATGGACTGATTGACACTTCTGCATTATACATAGACTCAACGCATATCAAAGCAAACGCTAATCGTAATAAGTATACGAAAGAAACGATTAAAAAAACAGCGACTTTCTATGCTGAGGAATTACGTGAAGAAGTCAATGACATCCGGTTATCAGAAGGAAAAAAGCTTTACCCTCCAAAAGAATCCAATGAAGAAAAAACGAGTCGTGTTAGTAAAACAGATCCGGATGCAGGATATTATGTAAAAAGTGAGCGTGAAAAACAATTTGCTTACAGTATGCATGCCTGTGTAGATAGTCACGGATTTGTACTTGATCAACATGTGACCCCTGGAAACATTCATGATAGTACCCAACTCCATGTCTCCATCGATCGTTTACTCGAAAAGGGCTATTCCATTCAAAGTGTTGCGGTAGATGCGGGGTATAAAACACCAGCGAACGCGAGATATTTACTTAATAAAAACATTACACCGTATATGCCATATACTCGACCACGAGGTTCAAAGGATTTACTCAAAAAGAGTGAATATGTTTATGATGAATATTATGATGTTTACTTATGTCCTGGCGGTTCAGAACTCACTTACAGACGCACAGATAAGGACGGTTATCGCCTGTATATGTCAGATCCTATGAAATGTAAAGAGTGTCCGTTACTTTCACAGTGTACAAAAAGTCAGGGGAAACAAAAAGTGATTACCCGACATGTATGGCAATCCTACATTGATACAGTCGAAGAAATTCGACATACGGAAAAAGGTAAAACTGAATATAAGAAGAGATCCCAAACCGTCGAACGTCGTTTTGGAGATGCGAAAGAGCAGCATGGACTCAGATGGACACGTCATAGAGGTATTAAAAAAGTGTTCCGAGACACCACGCTTATTTGTGCATGCATGAACTTGAAAAAGTTGGCAAACTGGCTCATCAAAGAGCCTCAACTGACAGTGTAAACCACTGTTTTTTCTTTGAAATATCAAACTTATTTTAAAATATATGTAGAAAAAAAGACGAACCTCTTTTTTAGAATTTAAAAAAAGGTTCGTCTACAATCTGCAAGCACCCGAACGGGTGCTTTTTTTATTATAATAAGAGTAGTAGGATGACGGAGGTTAGTTCTGTGAGTAAACAGTTGAAAGTATTAGTTGGCATTGTTCTTTTTGCGCTGATTAGTTTTAGCATATACCAGGTTATTACGTTTTCGAGTGAATTGTTGAAGGATGAAGCAGCAAATGATATAAAACAAAAGCCACCTACTAATAATCATGCGGAAGGTCAGTTGATTACGGAATACTCGTTTAATGGTGTGACGACAGATGAATCGTTTGATAATATTATTAAAAACAATGAAGTAACTGTTGTGAATTTGTTTGCGTCTTGGTGTAATCCATGCCGCAATGAAACGCCAGATTTAAATGAATTTTATTTGAAAGATTTACCAGATGACGTAGAACTTGTCGGGTTAAATGTACAAGATAGTAGTAAAGCACGAGATGCGTTTATTGAAGAGTTTGATGTTCAATATCCGATATACAATATGGACAATGATAAAGACTTTATGGTAGGTCTTCGTTTAACGATCATACCGACAACGTTGTTTATTAACAGTGATGGTGAGATTGTGAAGACATATGTCGGAGAGATTTCTAAAAAAACGTTAGACAGTTACATTCAATATGTAAAGGATGAATAATATGGAAGACGTTTTTTGGTATATGATGGCAATTACTGTACCAGCATTTACAGTGATTTTATTTACGACGATTACGAGAAATCGTTACGTCGCAATATTTTTAACGTTTATCGTATTTGCAATTTCGATGTACCGTGGATACTATAACTCGGATTGGATTATATATTTAGATGCGCTAAGCATTGTGATTGGCTATATATTCGTTGAAGTATACAATTTAGATAGTAAAGATGATATTTAAGAAATGACAAACATCCGTTCGGTCATTTCTTTTTTTAATTTCGAAGAAGTGGTGTAAGATAGATATAAGTTAAAAATTTGGAGGTACATTATGGCAGAATTTGAACTCGTTTCAAACTTTGAACCTGCCGGTGATCAACCGCAAGCGATTAAAGAAATAGTAGAACAAATACGTTCCGGACAAAAACACCAAACATTACTCGGTGCAACTGGAACAGGTAAAACATTTACGATGAGTCAAGTTATTAAAGAAATCGGTAAGCCGACGTTAATTATCGCCCATAACAAAACGTTAGCTGGACAGTTATATAGTGAATTTAAAGAGTTTTTCCCAAATAATAGAGTCGAATATTTCGTCAGTTATTATGATTTTTATCAACCTGAAGCGTACGTACCATCTACGGATACGTTTATAGAAAAAGATGCGTCTATTAACGATGAAATCGACCAACTGAGACACTCGGCGACGAGTGCATTATTTGAAGGCGATGACGTAATAATCATCGCTTCTGTGTCGTGTATTTACGGTTTAGGTAACCCAGAAGAATACCAAAACTTACGTTTAAATATACGTGTTGGAATGGAAATTGAACGAAACGAATTATTACGTCGTCTCGTCGACATACAGTATCAACGAAACGATATCGATTTTGGACGTGGTACGTTTAGAGTGCGCGGAGATATCGTTGAAATCTTCCCTGCAGCTCGAGATGATCAGTGTATTCGCGTTGAGTTTTTCGGTGATGAAATCGATAGAATACGTGAAATTGATTTTATTAGTGGTGAAGTGTTAAGTGAACGCGAGCACTTCGTTCTATTCCCAGCATCTCACTTCGTCACGCGCGATGAAAAGATGACTGTTGCGATCGACCGTATTGAAAAAGAATTAGAAGAACGACTAAATGAATTACGCGATGAAGACAAATTACTCGAAGCACAGCGACTTGAGCAGCGTACGAATTACGACTTAGAAATGATGAGAGAGATGGGCTTTACGTCAGGAATCGAGAACTATTCGGTTCACTTAACGTTACGTCCACTTGGAAGTACACCGTATACACTGCTCGATTATTTCAAAGACTTCGTTATTATGATCGATGAGTCGCACGTGACACTCCCTCAAATTAGAGGAATGTATAACGGAGACCAAGCGCGTAAACAAGTGCTCGTCGATCACGGGTTTAGATTACCGTCAGCGTTAGATAACCGCCCGTTAAAATTTGAAGAATTTCAAGATAAAGCACAACAACTATTGTACGTGTCTGCAACTCCTGGACCGTATGAATTAGAACATACAGATAAGATGGTCGAGCAAATTATCCGACCGACAGGACTACTTGACCCAACAATTGACGTACGTCCGACTGAACATCAAATTGACGATCTGCTTCATGAAATACAAACGCGTGTTGAAAAGAACGAACGAGTGTTAATTACGACGTTAACGAAGAAGATGTCAGAAGACTTAACGGCGTATTTAAAAGAAGCTGGCGTTAAAGTTCAATATTTACACAGCGAAGTAAAAACGTTAGAACGTATCGAAATCATTCGTGAATTACGATTAGGAACTTATGACGTTCTCGTCGGTATTAACTTACTGCGTGAAGGAATTGATATACCTGAAGTGTCACTTGTTGCGATATTAGATGCAGACAAAGAAGGATTTTTACGTTCCGAACGTTCATTAATACAAACAATCGGGCGTGCTGCGCGTAACAGTGAAGGTCACGTCATTATGTATGCAGATAAAATTACGGATTCTATGAGAGTTGCACTTGATGAGACAGAGCGGCGACGTAAAATTCAAATCGAATATAACGAAAAGCACGGGATTACACCGACGACGATTCAAAAAGAAATTCGTGACGTTATCAGTGCAGAAGTTGAAATTAAAGATGATAAAACATATGAAAAAACGGGTACAGTAAAACTCACAAAGAAAGAGCGCGAAGATTTAAAAGCAAAACTCGAACGCGATATGAAAGAAGCGGCAAAAAACTTAGACTTCGAAACAGCAACAGAACTTCGAGATGCGTTATTTGAGTTAGAAGCAGAAGGGTGATAAATACGTGAGTGAAAAGATAAATAATAAATTCATTAAAATTAATGGTGCAAGACAGCACAACTTAAAAAATATAAATATAGATATACCGAGAGATCAGCTCGTCGTAATGACGGGCTTATCGGGTTCTGGTAAGTCTTCGCTCGCATTCGATACGATTTACGCAGAAGGACAACGCCGTTACGTTGAGAGCTTAAGTGCGTATGCGAGACAGTTTTTAGGACAGATGGAAAAGCCAGACGTCGATACGATTGAAGGGTTATCACCAGCAATTTCAATCGACCAAAAAACGACGAGTAACAACCCGCGTTCAACGGTATCGACAATTACAGAAATATACGATTATTTACGATTATTATATGCACGTGCGGGGACGCCGTATTGTCCGTATCACGATATTGAAATTAAAAGCCAAACGATTGAAGAAATGGTCGATACGATTATGGAACTAGAGACACGTACACGTCTTCAAATATTATCTCCAGTTGTACGTGGCAGAAAAGGACAACATAAAAAGATATTTGAAAGTCTTCGAAAAGAAGGATACGCAAGAGTCGTCGTTGACGGTGAAATGTATGATATAGAGGACGTACCAGAATTAAATAAAAATAAAAAACACGATATCGATATCGTAATCGATAGAATCGGAGTTAAACCAGGCATTGAAGCGAGACTTTCTGATTCACTTCAAATCGCATTAGAAAAAGGAGAAGGTAACGCGGTCGCTAACGTTATAGATGGAGAAGATATCCACTTCTCAGAAAACTTTTCGTGCCCTGAATGTGGATTTACAATTAGTGAATTAGAGCCGAGACTCTTTTCATTTAACAGTCCGTTCGGTGCGTGTCCAACGTGTGATGGATTAGGTAAAAAATGGTCGGTTGACGCGTCACTCGTTATTCCAGATGACACGTTATCGTTAAATGACGGTGCGATTTTACCGTGGAGACCGATAAGTTCAGATTATTATCCGAATCTTTTAAAACAAGTCGCTGAACATTTTAATATCGATATGGACCAACCGTTCAAAGATTTATCTAAAGAAGAACAAGACATTATTTTAAAAGGGTCTACCGATTATTTAGACGTTACGTTCACACAGCGTAACGGTGCACAGCGTACTCGTACGATTCAATTTGAAGGTGTTTTAAATAATATCGAGAGAAGATATCAAGACAGCCCGTCAGAGTATACGCGTGAACAAATGGCGCAGTATATGCGTGAAACAGACTGTTCGACGTGTCATGGATATCGTTTAAATATTGAGGCGCGCTCAGTTAAAATTAACAAACGCCATATCGGTGAAGCAGTCGATCAATCGGTGAATGATGCGCTTCAATTCTTTAATGATTTACATTTAAGTGAAAAGAATCAAGCAATCGCAACACCGATATTAAAAGAAATCAATGACAGACTCACGTTTTTAAGAAATGTTGGGCTCGGATATTTAACGCTCAATCGTCGAAGCGGTACGTTATCTGGTGGGGAAGCACAGCGTATTCGACTCGCGACACAGATCGGTTCGATGTTAAGTGGCGTGCTTTATATACTAGACGAGCCTTCGATTGGACTACATCAGCGAGATAACGATAAGCTAATCGCAACGCTAAAAGAGATGCGCGATTTAGGGAATACGTTAATCGTCGTCGAACACGATGAAGATACGATGATTGCGAGTGATTATTTAATCGATATCGGACCAGGAGCAGGAGAAAACGGTGGAGAAATCGTCGCAGCTGGAACACCGAAAGAAGTCATGAATAACGACGCTTCAATTACAGGTCAATATTTAAGTGGTAAAAAAGAAATCCCATTACCAGAAAATTATCGAAAACAAACGACTAAAAAGTTTAGAGTAAAAGGTGCGAAAGAAAACAACTTAAAAAATATCGATGTAGACTTCCCGCATGGTCTCTTAAACGTTGTAACAGGTGTCTCAGGATCTGGTAAGAGTACGTTAGTGAACGAAATTTTATATAAAGGACTCCATAAAGAGTTATATAAATCTAAACTCGTACCTGGAAAGTTTAAAAAAATAGAAGGCGCGGAGTATTTAGATAAGATTATCGACATCGACCAATCTCCAATCGGTCGTACACCGAGAAGTAACCCGGCGACGTATACAGGTGTCTTTGATGACATTCGTGACGTCTTCGCTGAAACGAACGAAGCGAAAGTTCGAGGGTACAAAAAAGGGAGATTTAGTTTTAACGTAAAAGGTGGACGTTGTGAAGCGTGTAAAGGTGACGGAATTTTAAAAATTGAAATGCACTTTTTACCAGACGTCTTTGTGCCGTGTGAAGTATGTCACGGTAAACGTTATAACAGAGAGACGTTAGAAGTGAAATATAAAGATAAAAACATCTCAGATGTCCTTGAAATGACGGTAGAAGAAGCAGCGAAATTCTTTGAAAACATTCCGAAAATCAGTCGTAAGCTAGAGACGTTATTAGATGTTGGACTCGGCTATGTAAAACTCGGCCAACCGGCAACGACGTTATCCGGTGGGGAAGCACAACGCGTGAAACTTGCGAGTGAACTTCAAAAACGTTCAAATGGTAAGACGCTCTATATACTCGATGAGCCAACGACGGGACTCCACTCAGAAGATATTCGAAAACTGATTAAAGTCATTCAGCGACTCGTAGATAACGGTGACACCGTCGTCATTATCGAACATAATTTAGACGTTATAAAAGTTGCAGATCACATCATCGATCTTGGCCCTGAAGGGGGCGACGGTGGAGGAGAAGTCGTTGCGCATGGTACAATAGAAGATATCATGGAGACGAAAGAAAGCCATACAGGATATCACTTAAAAAAATGGCTTAATCGTAACCATCAGGAGGTTAAATAATGGATAGTAAAGCGCGAATTTTAAAGATGCTTGAAGATGGTTTAATCACGACAAAAGAAGCAATCGACCTTATGAATGCATTAAACGAAGACGATCAAGATAAGAAACACACGAGCGATAAAAAAGAAGAAGAGAACAGTATTTATAAGTTTTTTGAAAATATGACAGACGAAGTTGGAAAGATTTTAGATCCCGATACGATTCAAAAAAACGCGAAAGAAACGTTTGACGATGTCCGTCGTAAAGCAAAAGCAACGAAGAGCACGTCAGATATTTTAAAAACGTTAGAAGACGTATTCGACAAAGCTAAAACAGGAGACATCGATGCGATTTTCCAGCAAGGGTCTAAAAATAAACTCATCGAAACGATCGAAGAAGATTTTTCATCTGTTACGTTAGACGTAACGAATGGTAACGTCGAAGTGAAAAAGACAGATGGCGTAACAGCGGTACGTTTTGAAGTGACACCGTTCTATAGAAAACTCGATAAAAAACGCAATTACTTTGAAGATATTTTCTGCGAAGTAAAAAACGGCAACTTAGAAATTATGTCACCACTTCGTAGTGCGAAAGTAAACGTCGTATTAGAAATTAACGAACGTGCACTCGACCACTTACACATTTCAAGTTCAAACGGCAGCGTCGACGTTGAAGATTTACTGTTAAAAGATTTATCTATCGATATTTTAAATGGAGATATCGAAGTCGAAGATATTTCAGCAAAACATGCATTCGTTAGAACGTCACGCGGGTCGTTAGATGTTAAAGAAAGTGCGTTTACGAATTTAGAACTCGTATCGATGCTCGGTACGATTTCAACGAAAGAACTAGATGTTGAAGAAATCGACATTAAAGCGAACGGCTCAGTGTCACTTTCATTAAATGAAGATACACGTGATGCTAAAATTCAAACGAACATGGGAAGCATCAACGTAGAAATTCCGTCAGGTCGTAAAGTCGAAGGACGTTTAAACACAGTGCTTGGACATATTAACTATCCGCCTGGGTTAAACATCCGAGATATGAAGCCATCCGATTTAGGATTAAAAGAAATTATGATCATTAACGACACAGATGAATCAGGTCTCGTTATAGAAGCGAGCACTAAAGTAGGTTCAGTCACACTCCATACAGTATAAAACGTATTTAAAGGACAAGTAGCTATCAGACTTGTCCTTTTTTGCTATAATAGGAAGTATCAAATTTGAGAGGTATATTATGTTAACGGTAAGTAACGTCATCGAACGATTCAAATTAGAAATTATCACTGGTAAAACAGGTATACATAAACCAATCACAAGTATCGACGTCTCACGACCAGGTCTTGAGATTGCGGGTTATTTTTCACATTATTCAAAAGAACGCGTTCAGTTATTCGGACTGACTGAAACGACGTATTTTAATACGAAATTAACGGATGAAGAACGCGCAACTCGTGCACAACTACTATGTACAAATGAGACGCCGTGTTTTATATTTACAGACGATTTAATACCACCAAAAGAAATTATAGAAGCGTGTGAGAATGCAAATATTCCACTTTTAAAAACGTCGAATACGATTACGAATTTAATGTTTTACTTAACCGATTATTTAGAGATTTCTCTCGCACCTGAGACGAACGTTCACGGCGTACTATTAGATGTCTACGGAATCGGCGTATTAATTACTGGTGAAAGTGGTATCGGTAAAAGTGAAATTGCGTTAGAGCTCGTTAAAAATGGACATCGTCTCGTCGCAGACGATAACGTCGAAATCAAAGAAATCGGTAAAAACGTTCTCATCGGTAAATCTCCAGAGCTCATCGAAAATTTACTTGAAATTAGAGGGCTCGGCATTATAAACGTGATGACATTATTCGGTGCAAGTGTTGTGCTAAGTGAAAAGCGTATTATGTTAAACGTTCATTTAGAGTTTTGGCAAGAAGATAAAGAATACGACCGCCTCGGATTAGATAAACGAACAAAAAATATATTAAATTCTGAAATACCGAGTAAGTTAATCCCTGTACGACCAGGGCGAAACGTATCGAATATTATTGAAGTGGCAGCGATGGACTTTAGACTTCAAAATATGGGAGTCAGTGCCGCGAGAGAATTTAACGAGCGCTTAATTGCGCATATTAGGAGTAAAGATAACGGAGGGAAATAATGATATATGCGATTGACCGCGTCGCAGTAAGTATCGGTGGATTCGATATTTACTGGTACGGGATTTTAATATTTACAGGAATGATCTGTGCATACTTTTTAGCAAATCATGAAATGGTTAAAAAAGGATTTAGCGACGAAACACTCACGGAGATGATGGTATATATCATCGTCTTCTCACTCGTTGGTGCGAGACTTTACTTCGTGTTATTCAACTTAGATTATTATTTACTCCACCCACTCGATATTATAAAAGTATGGGAAGGTGGAATGGCGATCCACGGTGGGCTCATCGGTGGGGTCCTTGCAGGATATTACTACACGCGTAAAAACAATTATAGTTTTTTCCAGTTTGGGGATATGTTAATGCCGAGTGTACTACTCGGCCAAGCAATCGGACGTTGGGGGAACTTTATTAACCAAGAAGCACACGGTGGCCCTGTGTCTCGAGCGTTTTTAGAGACGTTACGTTTACCAGAGTTTATCATTAACCAAATGTATATCGACGGTGTGTATTATCATCCGACCTTTTTATATGAATCGATTTGGAACGTCGTCGGTATTTTTATACTGATGCGTTTACGTCCGAAATTAAAAATTGGTCAGACGTTTTTACTCTATTTAATTTACTATTCTATCGGGCGCTTCTTTATCGAACGAATGCGTACAGATAGTTTAATGATTCTAGACCTTCTCCGTACAGCACAAGTGATGAGTCTCTCGCTTATCGCCCTTGCGATTATTGTATGGATATATAGAAATAAAAAGTACGACTTACCGGTATATGGTAACGTACACGGAAACTTTAACACGTTTAACAAAAAACAGCGTGCGACAGTTAAACAAAACACGAAAAAGAAAAAGAGGAAATAATTATGCGTAAGCTCGAACGTTTTCCTTCAAAAAAAGAAAATCCGCTTTGGCGGATGTACCGTACGATTTCGTTTTTTAGAGTTGTTAAAAACTTCATCATTGTTGAAGCGGGAAGGTATTTCCCATCGACGAGAATGAAACATACACTGTATAAAACGGGACTCAATATGAAACTCGGTGACAAAGTAAGTTTTGCATATAAAGCGATGCCGGACTTATTTTATCCTGAAAATATTACAGTTGGAGAGAACTCGATTATCGGCTATAACGCAACGTTACTTACGCACGAATATTTAGTCGATGAGTACCGTATCGGTTCAATTACGATCGGTAAAAATACGATGATCGGCGCGAACGTTACGGTGTTACCTGGTGTGACGATTGGTGACAACGTATTAGTCGGTGCTGGAAGTGTCGTCTCTAAAGATATTCCAGATAATAGTATCGCGTACGGTAATCCGTTAGTTATAAAGGAGAGAAGCGATATTGAAAAGTAAAATTATCTCGCTTCGTAACGACGGGAGGGTATACTACCGTCAAGCGATGAAGAAAAAGCATCACGGATCATATCGTGATGCTTTAAATCTTATGGAGCGAGCGTTAAATGAAAGTAAAGAACGCGAATATGTGAGTGAATATGCGTATATTCTCACGCTACTCGGTGAATACGATAGAGCAGAACAGTTTATAATGACAGAGTTTGCAGCGTCAAATTTTGATACGACATATTACTATGAATTATCTGAGATGAATGTGTTAATCGAAGATGCAAATAAAGGACTGTTATTTGGTATATTGTATGCGGAACTTCATAAAGATGATGATTATTACGACGATTTAATGGAAATGTTTACCGTTGAAGACTATAGTTACGATGAACTCCTAAAGGAAGCGAAAGAATTCGTTGGTCAATATATATTCCAGTCGTACTTTATGAGTGGTCAAATTGAAACATCACTCGATTATTTAGATGATATCGACTTTGACTTATCAAATAAACGTGAATTTAGAAATTTACGTGGGATGGCGTTACTCTTTTTAAATCGATTCGAAGAAGCAGAAGCGATTTTAACAGAGCTATTAAAAGAAGACCAAACAGATATGCATGCGTTAAGTCATTTAACGTTGCTTTATTTTTATACGAATCGTCACGACTTATATGTAAAGTTTTTACGTCATTTAGAAGTCGTCGAACCACTCGACGAAGACGACCGTTTAAAAGTCGGCCTCGTTTTAAACTTTTTAAAAAAGCATAAAGAAGCGTATCAATTACTTTATCCATTATATAAAAAGAAGTATATGGTCAATTTCCAGTTATTACACGCACTCAGTCAAGCCGCGTATAAAATTGGCGAAGTCGAAGAAGCAGAAATGTTTTGGAAAGAGATGCAGCTCTATCACCCACTCGATGAAATTCACAGTCCATGGCAAAAAGAACAAGCGGCTGAAACGTTAAATAAAATTATCGACGAGTATTTACAAAGTGATGATCCACATAAGCGCATACTCGGCTTGTTCCGTACGAGTATTATTCGACCTGAAGATGTCATATTAGGGTCACCCGTATGGGATTTAATTGAACAGTTTGGAAACTTTGAAAAGATGTACACGGCGTATATATTTAACAATTTTAAGTTTAAAAAGTTTGATATATTACATGAAGGACTTGAAGTGTTATCGATTGATTATCTCGATAGAGATGACATTTTACTTGGCTGGATTGACGCGATTACACATATCGACATTAGCGAGTTAAAAGAATCTGGGAAAACATATGCGTTAGCTTTTTTATATGTGTATTATAACGACGGTTTTACAGTAGAAACATTGTCAGAAAAGTATCAGGTTTATCCGCATAAATTAAAAAAAGCAATTGAAGATATTAAGCAGAATGAGTGACACACCCGGCTCATTTTAGATATAATATGAAAAGTATGTTACGAGTAAAGGAGAGTCATTATGTCAGAAGTAAAAGAGTATGATGTCGCGATTTTAGGGGCAGGTCCTGCGGGGATGACTGCTGCAGTATACGCTTCACGTGCAGAGTTAAAAACAGTAATGATCGAACGAGGTATGCCTGGTGGGCAAGTAGCAAGTACTGAAGACGTTGAAAACTTCCCAGGATTTTCTTTAATAACAGGCCCTGAATTATCATCAAAAATGTTTGAGCACTCAACGAAGTTTGGTGCAGAATATAAATATGGTGATGTTAAATCAGTTACATTAGACGGTAATTATAAATTGATCGACCTCGGTAGTGAGACGATCAAAGCAAAAGCAGTGATTATCGCAACAGGTACAGAACATAAAAAAATCGGTGTACCTGGTGAAGAAGCGTTAGCAGGTAAAGGTGTCAGTTACTGTGCGGTATGTGACGGTGCGTTCTTTAAAGAGCGTCATTTAGTCGTTATCGGTGGTGGAGACTCAGCAGTAGAAGAAGGTATTTTCTTAACGAAATACGCAAGTAAAGTAACAGTCGTTCACCGTCGTGATACGTTACGTGCACAAAAAATTATTCAAGACCGTGCATTTAACAACGACAAAATGGAGTTCATTTGGGACACTGAAATTCAGTCTATTAATGGAGACGGCGTCGTACAATCAGTGACGCTACTCGACAAAAATACAGGCGAAACGTACGACTATGAAGCAGACGGGGTATTTATTTACATCGGACTGCTCCCGTTAACTGAACCGTTTAAAGACCTCGGTATTTTAGACGAAGAAACAGGATATGTCACTTCGAACGAAGAAATGGAAACGAGTATTCCAGGAATCTTCGCAGCAGGAGACGTACGTGAAAAAACGTTACGTCAAATTGTCACTGCAACTGGAGACGGCAGTATCGCGGCACAAAATGCAAGCGAATATATCGAAACATTTACAGAATAGAATTTAAAAGATGGGACGCTCGTTCCATCTTTTTAAACGTAGATGGGAGGAATTCGAGTGAAAAACTTAATTATATTAACTGGGATGAGTGGTGCAGGTAAATCTATCGCATTAGAATCTCTTGAAGACATGGGTTATTTTGCGATTGATAATTTACCCGTACCGTTATTACCGAAAATTGTAGAAATGATGCAGTCGACAAACGAAGATATGCATGACGTTGCGCTAAGTATCGACTTAAGAGATCGTATGTTTTTTAGTCAGTTCATTCCAGCGATCAACGATCTTATTTCAGTAAAAGGGATTCGCACACAAATCGTCTTTTTAGATGCGACAGATAATAAATTAATTAGTAGATACAAAGAGACGAGAAGAAGTCATCCGTTAAATGATAATGTATCATTATCTGAAGCGATAAAAAATGAGCGTAGTTTACTAGAAGACGTGAAAAAAGCGTCGACAATTATTATCGATACGACAGAAACATCTGCAAAAGAATTAAAAGAAAAGATTTACGACTACTTAAAATATGACCGCGATGAAAAGTTTACTATTAACGTGATGAGCTTTGGGTTTAAACATGAAATCCCTCAAGATGCGGACATTATGTATGACGTTAGATTTTTACCGAATCCGTATTATATCGAGTCACTTCGTCCGAAAACGGGACTCGACCAAGACGTCTATGATTACGTTATGAAGTTTAAAGATACAGAAATATTTTACGAGAAGTTAATCGATATCATTAATTTTTCACTCCCGTTATACGTAAAAGAAGGAAAATCTCAATTAAATATCGCAATTGGTTGTACGGGTGGGCAGCACCGTTCAGTTGCGATCGCAGAACGTATTTCAAATGATTTAAAGACAAAGCATATGTATAAAATTAATACAATCCACAAAGAAACACATAGGCACCGCCATGAATCATAAGACAATTAACGTCGTTTTAATCGGCGGTGGAACTGGGTTAAGTGTACTCGCACGTGGGTTAAAAAAATATCCAGTCGATATATCTGCAGTCGTTACAGTTGCAGATGATGGTGGATCGACAGGAAAAATACGTTCTGAAATTGATATGCCAGCACCAGGAGATATTCGAAACGTTCTCGCTGCACTAAGTGAATCTGAAGCATTAATAAAAGATTTATTTACATATCGCTTTAACCGTGAAAAGATCAGCGGACATAGTCTCGGAAATTTAATGCTCGCTGCGATGTATGATATGCAAGGTGATTTTTCAGTCGCGGTTGAAAAGTTATCTGAGATATTAAACGTAAAAGGTAAAGTGATTCCAAGTACAAACCGCTCCCCAAAACTCGTCGCGATAATGACAGACGGGACAAAATACGAGGGAGAAAGTTATATTCCGAAAGTTAAAAAGAAAATCGATCATATATATTTAAGCCCATCGGGAATCGAAGGTTCGAGTACCGCAATCGAAGCGATTCAAAACGCGGACTTTATTATATATGGTCCGGGAAGTTTATATACGAGTATTATCCCAAACGTTTTACCGACGAGTATCAATAAGGCACTCCAAGAATCAACTGCAGATCAGATTTATATAAGTAATATCGTAGAGCAACCAGGAGAAACAAAATCGATGACAGCAGCGGACTGTGTCGATGCGATTCATAAACATATTGGAAAAGACGTCATTAAACATGTTATCGCCAGTGACGAAGATACTAAGCAACTCGTCTCACAGCGCTACAAAGAAGAAGGCGTAAGTGCAGTGATCTTGAATAAAGTCGAACTACAACAACGAGGAATTAACGTATATTTATATGATAATATCGTCCAAAAAACAGAGGATGGTATATTAAGACATGACTCAATACAATTAGCTAAAAATATATATGAACTCATACTCGAATTATTTGAAGCTATTGAATATTGAAAGTGAGGTGAGTCAATATGTCGTTTGCCTCAGAAATGAAAGGTGAACTATGCCGAATAGAAGTGGATGAAAAATGTAGTAAAGAAGAATTGTCCGCAATTATAAAAATGAACGGATCGATCGCAGTATCAGAAGGAAAATGGATCATCAACATCCAAACAGAAAATGCAGCGATCGCAAGACGTATATTTAGACTCATTAAAGAATTATATAAAATCGAACCAGAATTAGCCGTTCGAAGAAAAATGCAGTTAAAGAAAAATAACGTCTATATATGTAGAGTAAAAGAAAACACGAGAGAAATATTAGATGACCTAAACGTCATGCGTGACGGGGAGATTATACATGACGTCGAACTGACGTCACTCACAGATGATGAATGCGTAAGAAGTTATTTAAGAGGCGCATTTTTAGCAGCAGGATCAGCCAATAACCCAGAAACATCATCTTATCATTTAGAAATCGCGTCACTCTATGAAGAACATGCGTATTCTTTAATGAAACTAATGAACGAATACGAACTCAACGCAAAAGTCATCGATAGAAAACGTGGGTATATTACGTACTTAAAAGAAGCAGAGAAAATCTCAGACTTCTTAGGACTCGTCGGTGGGCATCAAGCAATGCTAAAATTTGAAGACGTTAGAATACTAAGAGACATGAGAAACTCCGTCAACCGACTCGTCAACTGTGAAACAGCAAACTTAAACAAAACAATTAGCGCAGCGATGCGCCAAGTAGAAAACATCAAATACATCGACCAAGAAATCGGATTAGAAAAACTACCAGACCGATTACGAGAAATTGCGTACTTAAGAAGAGACAACCATGATATGAGTTTAAAAGAACTCGGAGAAAGCATCTCAACAGGACCGATATCAAAATCCGGCGTCAACCATCGACTACGTAAAATCGATGAGATCGCAGATAAATTGAGAAGCGGGCAAGATGTGAAGTTGTAGGGGATAATGCGATGATTTCTACGTGTTATTTACAAAAATGAGACTAGAATCTAAAAATATGTTAGATAAATGATTATATTTAACAAAAATGATCCTATATAACTAAAATATGTTAGATAAAACAATATATTTAACAAAAATGATCCTAAACTACCGAAATATGTTAGATAAATCATTATATCTAACAAAATCAAAAGAAAAGTGTTAAATAAACACGACGAGTAAAGTCATCTAATAATAATTACAAACAAAATAAATAAAAGAAGGGATTCAACGAAAGTTGAATCCCTTTTACCTTATACTTATTTAACTTTTTCTGGTTGTAACACATCATCGATTAAACCATACTCTTTAGCTTCTTCAGCTGTTAAGTAGTTGTCACGATCTGTGTCTTTTTCAATTCGCTCAAGTGGTTGACCTGTACGTTCAGCTAAAATTTTATTAAGCTTTTCACGTGTATTTAAAATATGACGTGCAGCAATTTCAATTTCAGTCGCTTGACCTTGAGCACCACCTAATGGTTGGTGAATCATCACTTCAGCATTTGGTAACGCAAAACGTTTACCTTTAGTACCAGCAGCAAGTAAGAAAGAACCCATAGACGCTGCCATACCCATACAAATCGTTTGTACGTCTGGTTTAATATGTTGAATCGTATCGTAAATTGCCATACCAGCAGTCACACTACCACCTGGTGAGTTAATATATAAATAAATATCCTTCTCAGCATCTTGTGCTTGTAAGAAAAGTAACTGACTTACAACAGAGTTCGCGACATTATCATCAATCGCACTACCGATCATAATAATTCTATCCTTTAATAAACGAGAGTAAATATCATACGCACGTTCACCGCGGTTAGTTGATTCAATTACTGTAGGTATTAAGTTCATAAAAAATCCTCCTGTATATACATATCGTAATTTTATTAAAACATATTAGTCAAACAAGGTCAAAAGATATACTTGTCTATGTTATAATACAATTATTGCCCTCGTGGTGTAATGGATAACACATGAGATTCCGGTTCTCATACTGGGGGTTCGATTCCCTTCGGGGGCGTTTTTTTAATTGAATATTACTGTGTGGATCACTTTTAGCTGTTTTATGTAATGTTCTTCGAACTTTACATAAGATTTACGTTATCTTTACCTTTGATTGCTAGAATTAGGGGATAACAGCTAGAGGTGATTTTTTTGTATTTAATTATTGGGTTAACTATTATTTTTTTAGTACTCGGTATGTTAGATAAATATATACATAATAGACGTTTAAAAAAAGTACCTCTTAGAATTAATATTAACGGTGTGAGAGGGAAGTCTACGATAACGCGTTTGACATATAGTATTTTAAGAGAAGCAGGATATAAGGTCGTTGGTAAAACGACAGGTACAGATGCACGGTTATTATATTGGTATCAAAATGAGGAGGTTCCGATTATACGTAAACCTCAAGGTGCGAATATTGGTGAACAAAGAGAGATTATTAGTAAAACCGTGAAATCTGGTGCAAAAGCGATTGTGAATGAGTGTATGGCAGTGAATCCGGATTATCAGAAAGTATTTCAGCAAGACTTGTTAAAAGCCAATGTCGGTGCGATTGT